>CAIJIZ010000021.1 GCA_903820735.1 uncultured Pirellula sp. | reverse complement strand
GGAGAGGCAAGCTCCGCATGGGTTACCACCTTATTTCTCGATGCCGAGCATGTCTCGTTCGGGTGGTCCGAATTTCTTGGGGGCAAAGTATGCGCCGTTTGTGGTTGGGGGTGATCCGAACAATAAGCACTTTAGGGTGCGTGATGTGGAACTGCCCAGCGGGGTTAACGATGAGCGGTTCGCTTCACGACGCGACTTGCGGCATTTAGTGGATCGCTTGCCTCGTTTCAGCGACCCTGCGACGGCCGATCCGGTGGTAGCAGTCGATGAGTTCTTCCAGCAAGGTTTGGAGTTGATTACAACGCCCGAGGCGCAGAAGGCCTTTGACATCAGCACCGAGAGCGAAGCGACCCGCGACGCATATGGCCGCAACAGCTTTGGTCAGCGGGCTCTGTTGGCACGTCGATTAGTCGAAGCCGGGGTTCCTTTTGTGACACTCTATGACGGTGGATGGGATCATCACTCCGATCTTTTTGGAGCGTTGAAGACACGGTTACCGTCGTGGGATCAGACCGTCGCGGCTTTGATCGACGATCTCGACCAACGCGGGTTGCTAGAGACCACCATGGTGATCGCTTTGGGAGAGTTTGGACGTACCCCGAAGATCAGTACGTTGCCGGGACAATCCAAGCCAGGTCGGGATCACTGGGCGAACGCCATGTCGATTTTGTTCGCTGGTGGCCGGACGCCGGGCGGGCAGGTCATCGGTGCGACGGATCGGCAAGGCCATTCGGCTTGTGAGCGTATTCTATCACCGGAGAATTTCGTATCGACGGTCTATCACAAGATGGGGATCGATCCAGACAAAGTGTATTACACGCCATCGGGTAGGCCAGCGCATTTGGTTAGCGATCCGACTCCTATCCGCGAATTGATGTAAGATCTCGCATGAATCCCAGTAGACGTTGTTTGATCGGGCCGGAATTGGAATTGCAAGGTTCGCAAAATAGGAACATTGCATGGCGTCGATTTTCCCCTAGGTCGCTCTGTATTGTCTCGGTGATTGCTGGTCTTTGGTGTCTTTTCGGTTCGCTCAATGGAGTCTGTGGGCAGAATGTAGAGAATGTGCGATTGCTGCCGATGGGGGGGATGCGAGGCACGGAGGTAAGCATTGAGTTACCGGGCAAGTACGAGAAGTGGCCGGTTGGTTTTTGGGGGGAGCCGGCGCAAATCCAGTGGATTGCAACAGAGGTTCCTGGCAAGATCACAGCGAAGATCCCGATGGATGCGGAATTAGGAGTTCATTACTTGCGGATTCACAGTCCGGAGAGTGTCTCGCCGCTGATGCGTTTCGTGGTTGGCGACATTCCGGAGGTAACAGAGGTCGAGCCCAACGATGGGTTTGAGAAACCGCAAGTGGTTACCCCATTGCCAATGTGCATCAATGGCGTGTTGCAGAAGTCTGGGGATGTCGATCACTACCAAGTTCGGTTGATGGCAGGAGAAATTTTGCAAGCAACGTTGGATGCCAGTCGCTCGCTGGCTTCGCCGATGGATGGCTGTTTAGAGTTGGTCGATCAACGAGGTAATGTGCTTGCTCAAAACCTCGATACCCTTGGACTTGATCCGCGATTGGTGTTTGGGGCGCGCGTTGAGGGAATTTATTCGTTGCGAGTTTATGCTTTTCCAGAAGCTCCCGACAGCACGATTGGTTATGCGGGTGGGGATAAGTACCAGTATCGGCTGCGGTGTTCAGTACGTAGTGCGAACGATGCTTCAGCGAATCCTGCCGCGACGGATGACTTAGTTGCTGGATTTTCTCAAGGGGCGCAGTGGATTGCTGAGCCGAGTGGGAGAGAGATGCCAAGTTCGCTCACGAGTACTGCGGGGCCTTTGGTCGCCGTGCACGGAGTTTTTGAAACGTCGCGAGACGAAGATGTTTTACTTTGGCAAACAAGTGAACCGGGGTTTTGGAAAGTCACCGCCAAGGCTTTATCGTTGGGGTCACCGGTCGATCCTGTCATTGAGGTTCTCGATGCGGAGGGTAAGTCGTTGGCAAAGCAAGGGGAATCGGGGGAGGTTATAGATCCGAGTTTATCGGGTCAAATGAAGCAACCTGGGATTTACCGTATTGCTGTACGTGACTTGCATGGTGGATTTGGGCCAGAGCACCGTTATCGCTTGGAGATTGTTCAAGAGTACCCGGTGGTGCGAGGAACGGTCGGCAATGATGTGTTGGTTGGGAAACCTGACAAGGCGATCGAGATTGAAGTGACGCTTGAACGGACTCATGGTTGCGACGGGGAAGCGACGGTGCGTATGGTGGGATTGCCAGCGAACTATGTTTGTGAACCGGTAGTTTCGAAGATGAAAGAAGAGAGTGAAAAGAAAGTCACTTTAAAAGTGGTGGCGGTTCAAGCAGGGGAGCAGGGTGTTTGGAGTGGGCCTGTGGGGGTAGAGATTCAAACTACGGGAAGGGATCTTTCTGAAAAAGTGATCGCTACGGGGACGAAGCAAAGTTGGATGTGGTTGCGGATTGCTCCATAGGTGGCACGACCTAGGAAGGTCAAGTACACTTTACGTCTTCGATGGATCCCCATTGATGCATCGATCTGCAAACAGCAAACAATTCACACTCAACACAAGACGGTGGCTAATGATGTTCAAGGTCTTCTCTCAAGTTGCTTTTCAAAAGGTGTGTGTCGGGGCTATTCTTAGCGGAAGTTTTTTGGCGGGGTTAGTTAGTGATGCGAGAGCGCAGCAGACGGGTGAGGCGCGAAGTGTTTTTGCCGCAGATTATCAGAAGAAGCTTGCGGCGGTGGTCGGTTCGAACAATGAAGTTCAGTGGACGATTGGGATTCGAGACATTCATGATGTGCAACATCTGAGCGACGGACACTGGTTGCTTCAGACATCCTTCGGCAATGTCGTCGAAGTCGACGCAGAGGGTAAAGAGGTTTGGAGATACGAAGCGGGCAAGACAGAGCGAGGGGGACCGATTGAGATCCATGCGTTTCGGCGTTTAGAGAATGGATTGACCATGATTGCCGAGAGTGGCGCGGCGCGGATTATCGAAGTCGATCGCGACAAGAAGATTGTTCACAGCATACCGTTAAGCGTTCCGAATCCAGATGCGCATCGTGATACGCGATTGGTTCGTCCAACGCCAAACGGGAATTACTTGGTCGCTCACGAGGCGTTGGGAGTAGCCAGAGAGTACGATCGAACCGGGAAGACTGTTTGGGAGTACAACGTTGGATCCAAGCTTTATTCGGCGGTGCGATTGAAGAATGGCAATACCCTTATCGGGACTGGCGATGGGCACCGAGTGATTGAAGTCAGTCCGGAGAAAGAGATTCTCTGGCAGATTCAGGAGAAGGAGCTTGCTGGGGTGCAGTTGGCGTGGATTACCATGGTGGATCGGCTGGAGAACGGCAATACTTGGATCGTCAATTGCCACGCAGGACCCGAGAACCCACAGGTGCTAGAAGTCACTCCGGGCAAGAAAGTGGTTTGGTCGTTCAAGGATTTTGATCGGTTCGGAAATGCTCTTCCTGTCGCGATCCCCTATCAGCGCTAGGTTGTTCGCTGGCATCTAGCGCAAGTTTGCTTATCCGTTCGGCCAATTCGGCCGATTCTCGGAAGGCGTTTTACAAAAGACCTTTCATGGGGTGGTGGGAAACCTACACGTTTCCCACCCAGTTGGCGCGTGTGAATTCAAGGTTAATGGCGGGAGCTTCGGTGCATTGTTGGTTGGAAATCGTCAAGATACCGGCAAGTTGTGTCTTTTTGCCCAAGAAGACTTAGCTAACAGGCTGTTTGAAAAAAAGGATCTTTCAGTTATCCTAATGACTTCTACGCCCCTCCGAAGCCAATTTTCCTTATCCATTTGCAGCAGTTAGTTGCGTTCGAACGCAGCTTGATCGTGTATTCCCTCGCACTTTCGTGTGATGATACTCCACATCATCTGGAAGAGTTAGGCTGGAGTGGTGGAACTCCAGGCTTGCCGGCCCTAGGATTAGCGTAGCTTCTTCAGAAGAGTAGTTGAAAGGCAGTTATTATGCGCGTATTGGGAATCAGCCCATTGGACAAAGATTCGACAGTGTCCTTTGTTGAAAACGGGAGGATTCTCTTTGCCTGCGGAGAGGAAAGGCTAAGTCGGGTCAAGCTTCAAGATGGTTTTCCTAGTCTCGCTTTGGAGTTGGGATTGAAGCGAACGGGTTGGACCCTTGATTCGATCGACGTAGTGGCTTACTCGTTTTTTGATGGCAAGGAAGAGGCGAGGTTGATCAGGGAGTCGCAAGACTACGACACGCAATGGCAGAAGAACGCTTCTAGTGAACCGTCGTTAGCGATTTTGCGTCAGAGAACCGACGGGAGTTATCGTCCAGACTTATCGACGAGCGTTCCAGGTTTGGATCCTTCGAAGGAGTTTGCAGACAAGAAGAGTTGGTGGAAGCGAAAGGCTTATGAGCAAACGTTGCGCTCGAGTACTTTCGATCGCATGGCGCATGAGAGGTCTTTCAAGAAGTGGATTGAATTAGCGGTTGCTGACCACATGAAGTGGACGGAGGTTTTAGAGTCCGAGTTGGGCAAGCGTGGATTGTTGGGCAAGCTCAAGCGGTACAATCACCACCTTTGCCATGCGGCGAACGCGTTCTATGCATCGGGTTTTGATCGCGCGTTGATCGTTTCCTTTGATGGTTATGGATCTGGGAATTGTGGTGCGATTTACGTCGGTTCGGACAAAGGCTTGGAGAAGGTACACGAGTTCAAATTCCCGAATTCGTTAGGTCAATTTTATGAGTATGTGACTTCTGCGTTGGGATTCCGTCCGAGTCGCCACGAAGGAAAGATCGTCGGCTTAGCGGCTTATGGTAACCCGGAAGTTGTCGGTCCGATTTTGCGAAGTCGATTCGAGGGGCTCGATGAGGGTGACATTCGAATCATCAATGCATCGAACTACTATCTTTCGCGTTATATGGCTCAGAATTTCGCGATGCGAGATGTCGCTGCTGCGTACCAGACTGTTCTTGAAGAAGTTGCCAAGAAGGTTGCTGGCTATTGGCTGAAGAAAACTGGTTGCGAATACGTTTGTCTTTCCGGCGGTGTGAATGCAAACGTCAAACTCAATCAGCGCATTCAAGAGTGTGACGGTGTAAAGGGTATC
>CAIJIZ010000020.1 GCA_903820735.1 uncultured Pirellula sp. | reverse complement strand
TTGCGCTCTGCAACGTCACACTTCCATGGGTCGTGCAATTAGCTCAGCAAGGAATCGATCAAGGCATCGCCGCAAGCAAACCGCTACAGGAGGCGTTGAACGTTCGTCGAGGTAAAGTAACCAACGAAGCCGTCGCGAAAACCTTTGGCTATCCCTATGAACCTCAGTTGCAATAGATTGGCTACTGCAACTGCGTTTTGCGTAAGACTTCGAGGGGTTCTGGGTCTCTGGGCTGCGTCGGTCATTTGCTCCGTTGCTTTACCCTTCCAGCTCTCTAGCCCGGTCACTTGCTCGCTTATGCCCTCAGCGGCATTCGCACAACTTCCGAAAAGCAAACCGACTTTAGAAGAAACCGCGCACGTTCAAGAAACCAATTCGAAGGCTTTCGCAATTCGGGTTATCGATGCTCAGACCAAACGGGCCGTACCCCTGGTGCAGCTCAAGACCATTCATCATGTGCAGTATGTAACGGATAATCTCGGTTGGGTCGCGATCGATGATCCCGATCTGCTCGATCACTCGGTTTTCTTTACCATCGAAAGCCCCGGATATTCGTTCGCCAAAGATGGATTCGGATTCTCCGGTACCCTGCTTGAGTGCACCCCAGGAACAACCAAAACTCTGGAAGTGCAGCGAATACAACCTACCGAACGGATGTACCGCTCCACGGGTGTTGCAAGATATATCCATTCTCAAAAACTTACACTGCTCACCGAGGAATATCCTGAGCTCGAAAATCCATCCATCGGATGCGATAGTGTCTTGACCGCTACGTTTGGAAACCAACTCTTTTGGTTTTGGGGAGATACCTCCCAAATCCATTATCCAATCGGGGGTAGTTTTCATATGTCCGGAGCTACGACCCCATTGCCCGACACTCAAGGTCTCATCGCTGGCATCGGACTTGATCAGATGCCACCACCCTTCCGACATTGGGTTGACGGACTTGGCAGATCGAAACCCATGGCGATCATGCCCAGTGAAGGACCTACATGGCTCCTTTCGTTGGCCACCATCCGCGATCAAGACCAACCTATGAGCGAGTCCCTGCTCGCGCCCTACGTGAAAATCAAATCAGGCTTGCAGGCCTACCGTTGGGGGTTCGCCAAATGGAACCCTGCCACCGAGTCGTTCGAGCACCTTATCGACTGGGATCAATCTCCGGAGTTGTTTCCGCAATCCCAAGCGCATACCATCGAGTACGCGGAGTTTACCGAGCCGGCAACAAAGTACATTGCGTTTTGCTCCCCAATACCTGACGTTCGTGTCCTTGCTCAATCCCAAGCGTTCATCGACCCGAGTCAGTATGAAGGATATACATGCTTAAAGGATGGAACGCAGTTCGCCGACCGAAAGCTCGATCGCGACGCGAAGGGCCGACTCCTTTATCGTTGGAGACGTGCGACCCGTCCTCTCACCCAGCAGCAAGAATGCCAATTGGTCGAAGAAAAATTGATGACACCTGCCGAACGGCTCCGCCGAATCATTGATATCGATTCCGGTAAAGAGGTTTCACTTCACAACGGTTCGGTTGCGTGGAACCCCAAGCGAAACTGCTGGTCCATGGTCTTCACTCAGCTCAATGGCGAGGATTCGACGCTCGGAAATATCTACTACGCCGAATCGACCGAATCGGCCGTCGGTCCATGGAGGAAAGCCAAACTGGTCGCTCGACACCCGAATTACTCGTTTTACAATCCAAAACTGCACCCGGAGTTTTTTCAGAAAAATGGGCTCGTCCTGTTCTTCGAAGGGACATATTCCCATACTTTTTCCGGAAATCCGAACCCCACCCCGCGCTACGATTACAATCAGCTAACCTACCGCTTGGACTTGGAAAACCAAAGCTGGCTCGACGATATTGCTGCTGATTAGGGCCGGTTTGCTGCGGATCAAGGCTGGCCAAAGCTATTTGAGACCTCGTGCGTGCCGACGCGGTTTTGCTCGTACCGGTCGCTTGCCGATGGTATGATAAGGGCCCCGCCAAATCCTCCCACCGCAGCCCCTGGTATCCTCATGCGATACCTCGTTCACCTCTGATCGAATCGTAAAGCATCTTGAGCACGAATCCCCTGTTTCGTTGGCTAAGGCCAAACGACATTGCAAAAGTCTCTGCCCTGCAACTCCTTGCTAAGGACGTTGTCGAAGGGGTAACGGGTGGAATCCATCGCTCGAAACATATCGGCGCAAGCATCGATTTCAAAGAGCATCGTCCGTACGTGCACGGTGACGAAGTCCGTTCGATCGATTGGAAGCTTTTTGGCAAGACCGACCGACTCTACATCCGCCAATACGAGGATGAAACCAACCTTCGCGCTACGCTTGCGGTCGACCAAAGCGGATCGATGAACTATGTCGGATCGAGAGCTAACCAGCTCTCAAAGCACGACTATGCTATCCGACTCGCTTCTTGCTTGGCTTACCTGCTTATCTCGCAGCAAGACTCGATTGGCTTGGCGACCTTCGATACATCCATACGAGCCACGATACCTCCGAAGTCACGACCTAATCATTTGCGTCTTATACTCGAGTCGCTGGCTGCTTCTAAGTGCCAAAACGAAACCGATCTCGGTGCCGTCTTGCATCAACTCCTGAGCGTTTGCCGAAAACGTGGGTTACTATTTCTCATCAGCGATGGCTTCGGCAAAACCGAATCCTTGTTCAAGAGCTTATCGATGTTGCGCGCCAACAACCAAGAAATCGTCTTCTTCCAAATCCTCGATGACGATGAAATAGATTTTCCATTCCAAAACCGAACCATGTTCCGATCGTTGGAAGCCCGCGATCAACAACAACTCGTCGATCCTCTATCGCTTCGTCGCAATTATTTGAACAACTTCCAAATTCACCAAGATGCCATCCAAGCCGCGTGTCGGCAGAATCGAATCGATTGGATCCCCGTACGTACATCTGAATCCTTCAGCGCCGTGCTAGCCACCTACTTATCGCATCGAGGTCAAGCATGACGTTTCTCAATGCCTTGCTCGCCTTTGGAGCAACAGCTTTTACGATCCCGCTTCTGATTCATTTGCTCAATCGAAGCAAATATATGACGATCGATTGGGGGGCGATGCAATTCCTCGAGTCCTCCGTAAAAGTAAACTCAAGGAGAGTGCAATGGAAACAACTCCTTTTGCTTCTCGTCCGCTGCTTGATCCCGATACTGCTCGCCCTCGCCATGGCCAGGCCATTGCTGCAAGCTTGGAAAAATTCTGCCGACGCTAGTCCCCTCAGCTTGGCAATCCTCATCGATGATTCCCTTTCGATGTATACGCTTTCGCCAAGCCAGTCCGCTTTGCAATCCGCACAGGCTAACCAAGCCACCAATGAACCGAATCGACTTGGTAGTTCTTCATCGAGAATCCTACAAGCGGTCGCTCAAGTTCGCACCGTCCTAGAGGGTTTGCCTGCCGGCAGCGAAGCGGCCCTTATTTGGGCAGGGAAACCTGCACAGATCGAAAGCGAGCATCAACCTGCCGCTCTTTTGAAAATGAAACTTGCGGAGTTAATCGAAAGCCGAGCCAAAAAGAACGAAACCGCCGGAACGACCGACCTCTCCGAAGCGGTAACCCTTGCTACCCAATGGCTTGATCAAGGGACAAATTCAAAAAGGCATCTTCTCGTTCTATCGGATTTTCAATCCAGTCAGTGGAATTCGAATACTCAAGACTTAGCACGAGATCTTGCAACTGCTTTTTCCAATCGTTCGGTTCCGATCGAGTGGTCGTTCTTTCAAGTCGGTAAAGCAGACTCGCAAACGGATGCCTCAAGCAATTTGACAAGCAATGCTGACATCGCATTGCTGGGGATCGATAGCATCCCATCGCACGTTACACCGCAAGGAAAGATGACGATATCGACTACGTTGCAAAACTATTCGAACCAAAATGCAGTCGTTCCTGTTGTCTTCATGGATGGACTTGACGAAGTCGAACGTCAATCGGTATCCGTATCCGCAAATTCCACCGCAACTGTTCGCTTTCAATGGTCTCCCAAGATCGCTGGGGACAGCATTCTTAAAGTATTCGCAGATTGGAAAGACTCGACGCCGCAAGATCACGCTTTGACGAATGTCATTCGAGCCCGTGAGCCGGCGAGTATACTCATCATCGATGGAGATCGTAAACAAGAAGCGATGCAAAGCGAATCGGATTTCATTCGCCTTGCACTCACCCCGTTTTCTCTTCTGCGCGGCGAACCCGGAGACTTGTTCTCCACTCGAGTCGTCACACCCGGTGGTTGGAACGAAGAAGCGTTACGGACGTGCGAAGCGGTTATCTGTTGTAATGTCCCCGACTTCTCAAACGACGAACGAAAGTGGTTAAGAAACTTCGTCGAGAAAGGGGGCGGATTGTTAATGTGCCTCGGTGATAAGGTCCAAGCTGAAAAGCTCAATGCCTGGGAACCACTATCGCAAGGTGGACTGCGAATCGGCAAACTGTCCCCGAGGATTGCTTGGGAAGGTGAAATCAATCTCACCGCAGATGCTCCCTTTGAATTATCGCGAGCATCACTCGACGCATTGCGTTCTGCGCAGTTTGCTGCAAGACACGAACTACTTGTCGAGGAACCGCAGGCAATCGCAATTGCTAAGTTTGCTGACGGATTGCCTTTTCTAATCAAAACAACCATCGGCCCCGGTAAGGTCTACTGGATGATGTCGAGCGGAGATGATGACGATAGCAATCTACCAGCACTTCCCGTATACCTTCCGCTCGTTCAAAAGTTGATGACCTCCATTCTTCACTGGCGTTCCGGCTGGAATCAAGTTTCCCCTGGTGAGTCGTGGTTCGAAAACCTTAGTGCCATGACCGGGAAGACCAATCCGCTATCGAATGATGTTGCTAGCCTTTTCCAAGATCGCAAATCTCTCACAGTTCAATTGCCCGCTGCATCGACACGCGATGTACCACTGGATGTGAAAGATACCGCTGGTAACGAACCGATTCTATTTCGCACGATCGATTTGGGCTCCTCACGCTTCGAGGGAATCGCCCAAAGCACTCTTGGGGATCGGCGAATCAATACCGCCGTTGTGCTTTCTTCTAAAGATCGAAAAGTGGAGCTTGGCCGGGCTTTGATGTCCGGCGACGAGCTCGAAGCATTTGCAAAAGATGCCAAAGCAAATGTTTATCGCGACGCCCAATCGTGGATCAAGCAGGAGAATTCCAATCCTGCTGGAAAAGAGATTTGGACCTGGTTCTGGCTAGGTTTGCTCATCCTATTCTTAGCGGAGATGTTTTTACAGCAGTCTTTAAACCCTCGTCAGGCACGACCTAGCTCAACGCTCACGGGGGCATCAATATGAACCAGCTGCAGTTTAATGGCTTGTTGCCTCTCTGGTCGTTGATCCCATTGATGCTTTTGGGAATGGCTGGCGTATGGTGGTTTTACTATCGCGAGTCGCGGTTCGCTCGCGCTCCTTTCAACTGGCTACTTCCATCCCTTCGCGCCGCCGCATTTGGCCTGATCCTAGCAATGCTATGCGGTCCGACATTGGTACAGGAATGGCTTACCGGCGAACTGAGTCGTGTCGCTGTTCTGATCGATTCATCTGCAAGCATGGCGCTTACGGAATCGGATGCACAAGATGCAGATTCGCGTTTCGAACGTGCGAGTCGGTGGCTTACCAGCCGATCGGAATCAGACCTTGGCTGGCTTGATCGACAGCGCACCCGCTTCCACTTGAAACTCTTCTCTTTCGATCATTCGCGGAACAACGATTCAAACAATGATTCAAGCAACGATACAACCGAAATCCCGGTGCTATGGGATTCGTTGTTGAAGTCGAACGAGAAAGTGACACGTTGGCCTTTGCGAGATAATCAAGTGACGCAAGGAGATGCTCCAAGCACGAACGCCTCGGTTGGGGAGTATGCAGACGGTGCCCAAACAGCTCTCGGTGATGCGCTCTCAGGACTGCTTCGCTCCTCTGTTCCTAAGTCATCCTCTACGGATCCATCGTCCGATTCTCGGTCGTCGACTTCGCAATCCGAATCAGCCCAAGATACCTCAAAGCTCACCGCGAAACCTTATTCCGCTGTGGTTGTACTCTCGGATGGTCAAAGCAACTCCGGAGAATCCCCATCGGCGGTTGCCGAAAGATTCGCACAAGCGTCGATTCCAATTTTCACGATCGGTTACGGACGGGAAAGCGAACCGGAAGACCTAGGTATTCTTGGGGTCGATCACACGAAGACTCTCTTTGAAACCGATGCTTTTCAAGGAACTGCTCGGATTAAACAGCAGTTGCCTTTAGGGGAAACCTACCGGTTGGAAATCCGTAAGGGAAGCGATCTCGTATGGACTCAGAGTTTTCAATCCGATGGTGCTGGGCAGCGAACGATCGAATATCGTATCGCCGGTGAAAAACTTATCTCTGCTACGGAATCCAAGTCACGGGCGAAAGCGTTACCGATCGATTTGAATTTTTCACTTCATCGTGATCGTCCGGATGCTTCGCTCGAAAACAATTCGCTTGATTCATCTCTTTGGGGCGTACTAAGGAAAAACCGAGTCTTGGTAGTCGATCCCCGAGGGCGTTGGGAAGCTCGATACATCAAGAATGCTTTTCAACGCGATGTCGCATGGGAAGCCGAATCGATTCTAGGACCAGATGAGTTCTCGAAGAACTCTTTTCCTCAGTCCCGAGACCAACTTATCGGACTTGATCTTGTCGTTATCACCATTGATAGCTTCAACGCATGGAACGAATCGCAACTGCGTTGGCTCTCCGATTATGTATCTGATCTTGGTGGAGGGCTGATCCTGATCGATACCGGTCGAGACCCGCCCAACAATGTCGTGACAAAAGATGATGTCGATTGGTTACCCATTCGCTACTCCGAGGAAACCGCACCGGTTTCTATAACTAAAATTCAGTTAGAAGATGCCGGGACACAACAGCGCGCCTTTGACTTCGAACAAGACCCAGCTAGTAACAAGCAGCTTTGGGAAGCTTTCCCGCCACCGAAAATCGCCAGAAGGGTTCAGACTGCTGCCGGTGCCGAGACGATGGTAAGCGGTAAACTAGAGAACGATAGCTTTCCACTCCTAGTCTCTCGACGGACCGGACTTGGTCGCGTTGTTTATGTAGCGCACGATGAGTCATGGCGATGGCGTTACAACGTTGCTGACCTGTATCACCAACGTTTTTGGAATCAACTTGCTCAATGGACAATGCAAGCCCCTTTTGCCGTCGAGAATGATTATGTCGCTCTCGATTCAGGTGACCGCTCCTATGCCTTCGGCCAGGATATTTTGATCCGTGCTAGGCTTCGCGACGCCGATCAAAATCCACTCGTTGATCCCAAAGCGTACGCAATTATTGAACAAGATGGTATTCGCGTAGAGTCTATTCCCTTGGGGCAAGAAGCCGAAGGGACCGGCGCGGTCTCGGCGGTTATCTCCACGTTGCCTCCAGGCCGTTACCAAGTTCGCTTGGAGGTCCAAGGTCTTCCTAACGAAGCGTTGGATTTAAGTACCGAGTTTATTGTGCGCCCCTCGGAAGATGTCGAAATGCAGGTGCTCGCCTCCAATCGGGTGCTATTGGAACAAATCGCAAATGCCACCAATGGAAAGTATTTCGATGAGTCCCAAGCGGACCGACTCAATGAAGCCATTGAGTCGCTGCAGTCCGGTAAGATTGAGCAATCTCGAACACTATTATGGCAAAGTTATCCTTGGTTCTTTGGTGTCATGGCGTTACTCTCCATCGAATGGTTTCTTAGAAAACGTGCGGGGTTTGTCTGATGAGTACTACCACAGCTTCATTCGATACGGCGAAATCTCCTGATGGAGTGGTTTCTACCCACCTTGATGGAATTCATAAGTGGTTGCGGAAATTCGGTGCACGCCAGTCGATGATGCTGATTCTGCAAGGTCTCGCGTTCGCGACACTGTGCGTAATCGCTTGTGCAGCAATCATCGTCGCACTCGACGCCATGCGTTGGATCGACGATCCGACACGCTGGGCCCTAAGTATTGGAATGTATGTGGCCAGCATAACTCTCGGTTGTTGGTTCGGTCTAAACCGATGTTGGAAAAAGATCGACGAAGTTCAAATCGCGCAACACGTGGAAACTTCTACTCCCAATTTCAACGAAAGCCTCCTCTCTGCTGTTGAGCTCGAGCACACGCCATTCGATAAGCGGCATTTCAGCCCTGAGTTTCTTCATGCAATTCAGAGAAATGTTTCGGATCAACTCGGCGCCATTACTCCCCGTTCGCTTTTGCCGTGGAGCCTTGTGCTACGCCCAATTTTCGCTGCTCTTGGGGCCATCACCCTTGCGACGCTCCTCTGCGCTGTACCGAACCTGCAAATGCCGAATCGCTTCGCGCGAGCCCTATTTCCTTTTCTGGATATCCAACGACCTTCAAAGTCTCAAATTATGATTCTCGCACCCAGTCGCGATGAGCTGACTGTTCCAGAGAATCAAAGCGTTTCTTTTGAGATCGAGGTACAAGGGGAGCCCACTGAATCAGCATTTTTAGAACTCCGCTCGGCTCCGAACTCTCGTTCTAAAAATACATCGCGTTCCTCGAAGCCCACCCGCATCGAGATGAACTTAACCCAACGCGATCCCTTGACCTTCGCATCGATCGCATCGATCCAATCCGAGCCCATCGAGTACCGCTTCGTATCCGGCGATGCGATAACCCCGTATAGAAAACTACAAACCACACCACGACCAAGAGCTGTAGAGTTTCATCATAAAATCGAGTTTCCATCCTATACGAATATTCCACCCTCAGCACGCAGCAGCGAACTCGGGAATGTTCGCGTTTTAAGCGATTCGAAACTCGATTTGTCCGTTGTTCCCTCAATGCCCTTGCAATCGGCAAGACTATCCCTTGAAGAACTTGATTCCGGCGAAAAGAAGTTTATCGATCTGACGTTTGATCCGCTCACGAAACGCTGGGGGACTGATCTGCAAATCGACCGCGATATGAAAGCCCAAGTCAAGCTTACTGCCGAAGTTCCGGGAGCGCTGACTCCGATCGAGAATACTTTCAGTCCCTTTTTTGAAATTGAATGCGCGGAAGACAACGCCCCAAACGTTGCTTGGATGGTGGCTGAGAAGACTCTCTGGAGTACGCCTCCGATGGCGAACCAAAGTTGGATTGTTTCTCCCCAAGAGTTCATTTCTATGGCGGTGGCAGTAGCGGATGATCTGCCTGGTACCACGCTCACTCAAGAAATCTCTGTGAATCGAAAACCCTGGGAGACTATCGATCTTCCAATCCCCATGGAACTCGACGCAGAGAAACATGCCGCGACCACGAACGCTTTAGTAAGTTGGACTGGGTTAGACGGTGTCGAGCATGCCACGCGTGGAACGGTTCAGTGGAAATGGGATCTGCTTTCCCGATCCCTTACTAGCGGCGATGTCGTCGCCATTCGCATGGCTGCGAAAGATTCGGCTGATCACGTTGCGTATTCGGTTCCCATCCAGCTAAGCCTAGCTTCTGAGGATTTTGATCGCAATCGACATCAGTCACTTATCTATCGGGCTGTTCTCGGTCCCGATCTTCAAAAAATCGCGGATCTGATTCGTACTTCGCGCACGGAACTTCGACCGAAGATCCTACAGCTCAAAGATCCAAAACTAGATCCACAAATTCGTCAGTCCATAGCCTCCGAAGTCGACCAATTCGTAGGACAATGGACGACTTTGACGAAGAAGACCCGAGGGCTAGCCTCACAGATCATCCCAAATCTTTCACGACCATTGGATCAATCGGAAACCGAGTTCATCGTACGGGCTGTTTCGAAGTTGGAAAAGGAACATGCAACTTCGATTTTACTCGCCGCCAATACCGATGCTTGGCAGCCAGTGAGCATTCCCGGCCAACCAGATTCGATTCCTGACAAGCTCGCACAGATTCTTCAACAGCAAGTGGATCGGTCGATCGCTTCGTTCGATGATGCGGAAGGATATTCACAACGCTTGAGCGACATCTATCGTCAATTCCTGAGCCATGAAACAATGACAGCGATGACCAAGGATCTTATGGTTCTCCGAGATCATCAGCGGACTCAAGTACAAAAAGGAAACGACCTCGACTTCGCGTCGCTTGCCCGCTCACAAACGATCGCTGACCAGTACATCGAGGGGGTAATGAAGCTTTCGTCGCAAATGGATCCGCACCTAACGCAGCACTTGCGAGATCAGTCCAAGCCCTTCCTAAGAGTCCTCGACCAAACGAGGCAGGAAATCAAGGAGCTTGCTCAAGCCGAAGGTACATCCCAGGCGCACGAGCAGTTGGTGCGCCGCATCGAACGATTCTATAACGATCTCCAAAGTCAACACTGGGCCTTTAACCTCGAAGGTGGTTTGCTTTGGAGCATCCAAGAAACTCGAAAAGATCTGATGCAACGCAGCCAAGGGATCGGAAACGCCATGGCGAGAAGCATCGAACTTTTCAGTCGGACGAACGACTGGAATTCTGATACGAGCCTCAATAGCGACGTGTTGGGACGACTACGCTCCGCAACACTCGATGAGCTGACTCAAGCGACGCTCCCTGCATCCAGCCAATTTCTCGATCGGAAAGACATTCATCAACGTCGCAAACCACTCGATCCGCTTTTTCCAAGCGATATGGGACTTGCCAGCCGAGCTTGGACGAACGTGATCGATCAGTGGATCAATCTTCCCGCAGGATCAACGGAATGGAAACAATCTAGAGAAGACCTTCAAGCAATCGTAAAAGCTTATCGAGTCTTGGAAGCTGCCCATGAACTCCAAGATACCCGCATGATTCTCGATTCGCTTCATCGTCAAGAACGTTATGACTGGAGCTCACCGGAAGGACAACTCAGCCACCTTCGGCAATGGGAGAGTATTCCGAACCGACTTGAACTCATCTATAACGCGATGCGAGAAGCTGGATACCCACAGCCAGACTTTGACAAACTCAATGCCATGCGATGGAATCCATCTTCCAATTCGATTCGACAAAAACTTGAGTATCGCCGATCTGCAAACAACCAAACGCTGCTTAACGCTTCGGCGGATCTCCAGGAGTATCTCGGTGAATACGATCAGATACTCGATCAAGTGAAACCAACAGTGGAGCAAGCTCGCAAGCTACTTGAGAAGTTCGCACCGAGCATTTCTGAACTTGCGCGTCAAGCAGTGGCTAAGACACAACAACTCAAAGAGAACACCCAAAACTCGCAGTCCACACCACAAGAGAACATACAACAGCAGCAAGAAGTCGAACGCAGTATCGAGCAACTTCAAGATGCCCTTGTAGATATGGCAACTCGCCAAGACTTGCTCAATTCCACACAGCTCCAAGCAGCGAAAGACAGCGATCGGGCATTGGATTTGATCGATCAAGCCCAAGAACCTATGACAAAAGCGAATCAAGAGTTCTTGGAAGCTAAACAGCAAGCGCAGGATGCACAAGAGATCCAAAAAGCTGCAGAACAAGCTGTTGAAAAACAGACAAAGACCGAGGAAGTACTCGAAACGATCGCTGAGCACTTTGAATTGGTCGAACAAGCTCTCGCGAATCCAGAGCCAAGTCATCTTGCCAATGCAGAGAAATCTCGAAGTAAGTTAAGCGACCCTCAATCCAATCCCAACCAATCCAATTTGAGCCAAACCGACGCGGCATCTAAACCATCGCAACCTCGGTCGGATTTGCAACAACCCGAATCTGCAAAGGAAGCTTTCGCCCAAGCGAAGGAAATGCTTGAGAAGTACCAGCAAGCCGATCAATTGAACGCTATGGCGCAGAATTCTCCAGAGGAACTCCTGAAGTTGCTCGAAGCTGAGCTTCGGCAGAACAAGCCGATGCAGAAAGAGTTATCGGAGATCTCGCAAGACAATGCGAAAGATGCATCTTCGCAGCTTCAAAACGCAGCCCGACGTGAAGAGTCCTTATCCCAACAACTAGAGAACTCTGATCAGCAAGCAAGTGATGCCAAGGCTTTACAAGCCCAGCAACTCAACGCGATCGCAGAGAACGCGGAACAGCTTGCTACCAATCTTTTGAACAAGGCGGTCAATCCCCTTACCCGTATCAATCAACCTGAGCTCAAGAAGAATATTTCGACCATCTCAGATGCTCTACAAACTGCCGCTCGGCAGGCCAAGGGAGCGAGCAATAATGAAACACAGCAAGCCTTGAAAGAGAAAGCAGAACAACTCGTTCAGAGCATCCAAAAAGCTCAGCAACAAATCGATGAATTGCAACCGCGTCTGAATCAACTCGTGGATCAAAATAACTTTAAAGAAGACAAACAGCGGCAAGCTCAACTGACCGAATCGCAGTCCGCGCAATCGCTCATGCGCGATAACCTCGTGCGACAAACAAAAGACCTTGCGCGTCGACGCGAACAGCAATCACAACAAGCGGCCAAGGAGAATGAGAATCGCAATCGCGAACTGCAGCAACGCTCCGGCGAACGTAATAAAGTAATGGAATCACTGCAGAAAAAGCCCGAAGATGTCGGCTTGCAAGCACAAGTGGATCAAAAGACTCGCGAAGTTCTTCAAGCTCAGCAACGAGCGAATTCCGCAAATAAAATCGCTGACTCTGCTCGCAATATCGCCGAGAATGCGAAACAGCAAGAGCAACGCACGGAGCAAGCTCAACGGGCAAATCTCGACACCCCTAATCCGATGGCTGCTCTCGCACGAGAACAAATCAATGCCGCAAAAGAGCAACTCGATCAACTGCGAAACCAAATGCAAGGGGTTCAAAACCAAGCGAATCAGACTCCACAGCGATCACCTACCTCGGATGCACTTGCACAAGCAAACCCCACCCAAGAGAGCGTCGAACAAACCGTCGATCAAGTCGCCGAGCAATTGGCTCGAAGTGCCCGGCATGAAGAACGTCTGAATAACCAATCGGGTAGCGATCAGCTACAACAACAAGCAAAGCAAGTTGGAGAACAAACCAAGGGATCCGTCGAAAACGCTTCATCGGAACTAGAAAAAGCTGCAGCACAAGCGAAACAGCAACAGCAAAATCTAATTCAACAAGCCAGACTCAATGGCAATCCACAACCGCAACAAGCTCCCAATTCTGAAGGGGCTTTGCAGGCTGTTCAACAAGCGAAAGAGAGCTTGATGAAACAAGCAGCCGAGCTTGGGAATATCGCTGGTCGCCAACAACCCAGTGGCCAACAACCCAGTGGCCAACAACCCAGTGGACAGCAACCCAGTGGACAGCAACCCAGCGGTCAACAACCCAGCGGCCAGCAACCCAGCGGTCAGCAACCCAGCGGTCAACAACCCAGCGGTCAACAACCCAGCGGCCAACAACCCAGCGGCCAACAACCCAGTGGTCAGCAACCCAGTGGTCAGCAACCCAGTGGTCAGCAACCCAGTGGTCAGCAACCCAGTGGTCAGCAACCCAGCGGTCAGCAACCCAGCGG
>CAIJIZ010000019.1 GCA_903820735.1 uncultured Pirellula sp. | reverse complement strand
CCGATAAGACTAGCAGTTTGTTCTGAAGTTTTGCCAAAGGTTCAAGGATCGGGGTGATTTCGAATCCTTCACCAGTGGACTTGGGCGTCCAGTCGGCCATGTTGATTCCATTCGGGACATACAGGAACGCCATGCGGTTTGGTGCTATGCCGGCGGCTTGCGATTCCTTCGCTTGCGCTACGACCGGGCCCATGGCTTCTAACCAGGGGAGTGCAAGTGAGACGCCGAGGCCTCGCAGGAGAGTACGTCTTGGGATCGAGGGTTTGGTGAAGTGCATGGTTAGGCTTTAGGCTTTAGGCTTTGGACTTTGGGCTTTGGGGGAAGGTGGGGGGGGAGCGGGTTAGGGGGTAGGGGCGCGACGTTTGCGAAAGGGATCGCTTTGGACGATCGCATGGATGAGGGCTTGCATGCGGTATTGTTGTTCGGACATGGACTGAGCGATGTTTTCGACTACGGGTCGGTCATAGTATTCTATTCCGCGTCCGAGGGCGTAGGTCATTAGTTTTTCGATGAGGCAACGCAAGAATTCTTCTTTCTTTTCCGCGATGATCGATTTCAAGTCGGCGGGTCCATTGAAGTGTGTACCGTCGGAGAATTCGCCTGAGGGGTCGACATCGAAGGGGCCGTCTTTGGTGCGAAATCCGCCGATAGCGTCGTAGTTTTCGAGAGCAAAGCCGATCGGGTCCATTTTGGCATGGCAGTTTGCGCAGGCTGGATTGGTGCGATGGATTTCCATTCGTTTTCTTAGTGAAGCGTTCGAGACGTCTTGTTCACTGGCGGGTAGTTCCGGAACGTTCGGGGGAGGTGGTGGTGGAGGGTTTCCAAGGATTTGTTCGAGGATCCATCGGCCACGTTTTACGGGTGATGTGCGGGTGGGGTTGGAGGTGACTGCCAGCACGGACGCTTGGGTGATCAACCCACCGCGGTCTCGGCTCTGGAGGGATACGCGTTGGAATGAGTCCCCTTGGATCGGCGAGCCGCCGGGGATGTTGGCGGGTTGCCCGACGGAGTTGCCGGCGGTATCCGCGATACCGTAGTGTTTGGCGAGTGTCTCGTCGAGAAACGTGTAGTCGGCGCTGATCAATTCCAAGGCGTTTCGATTTTCACGAACGATAGATTCGAAGAACAGTTCCGTTTCTTTCAGCATGGAAGCTTTGAGTTTAGGGCTAAAACTGGGGAACAGTTTCGGGTCGGGGGCGAAGGTTTCGATACGTTGGATTTGAAGCCATTGGGTTGCAAAGTTTTGAACGAGGGCTTTTGATTTTGGATCGGCGAGCATACGTTCGACGTGGGGTTTTGGATCTGAGGCGAGAGATCCGTTTTGAGCGGCATCAAGAAGGAGGTCGTCAGGCATGGAGCTCCATAGAAAGTACGACAAGCGTGAGGCGAGTGCGAATGAGTCGATGTCGCGGTGCTCGGGTGAATTGGGTTGTTCATCGAGTTCGACTCGGAAGAGAAATTTCGGCGAGCAGAGGATCCCTTGCATTACGATTTGCATGGCGGATTCCCAGCTGTCACCTTGGGCAATGCGTTGGTCTGCCCAGCGAGCGGCTTTTTCGAGCTCATCGTTGCTTACAGGGTGACGGTAAGCGCGCCGCATGAATCGCGAGAGGACTTCGCGGGTTTGTTGTTCGGGAGATTGGTTTGGGGTGGTCGCAAGGAGTCGGCGGTGGCTATCGGGTCGGGTATCGAGTGGGCCATCTAGAGCGAGAAATTCGACGTAAAGTTTCGAGGATTGGCCTTCGGGCTTTTTGCGTTGTCCGACGAAGATTCGGTCGCGATTGGCTTCTGCGGCGATAGGGACTTCGATGGTCTGAGCGTTTGCAGGGTCGGTGGCCGAGACATCGACTGTTTTGAGGATGCGAGCCGGCCGTGGGATGTTTCCGCTGATCGCGTCTAGTTCCGCGTCGGCGGATGGGTTTGCGAGATCTTTGCCGTGAAGAATGATTACGGCTTGGATGCCGCTTTGATCGGAAGCGGTTCCGTAGAGTTTGGTTCGGAACAGATAATCGCCGGAGGGTTCCCATTGGTAGGGGGTATGGATTGGTCCAAGTTCGATTGGTTCTTTGCTTGCGGAATCCATTCGACGAAAGTTGTTTTCGATGAGTTTTGCAGCGACATCGGCGGAAGCAGGTTCGGTATAGAGGCTGCTGAGGTGTCGTTTGGGGACGGGAGGGGGATTTGGAGTGATCGCTCGCTGTAGGATGCTTTCGGCTGCATCGAGGTAGCGTTCCATCAGGACTGGTGGAAGTGAGAGGACATCGCCGATGTTATCGAAACCGTATCCGATATCGTCGGAGGGGAAGTCGGCGGTGGGATCGAAGTCGATACCGATCAGATCTCGGATCGTATTTTTGTATTCGAAGCGATTGAGTCGGCGCATGGTAATGCGTCCGGGATCGGGTTTTGCGTTTTTGTCAGCATGATCGAAGATGGCTTGGACGTGTTCGATGAACTTTTCCGAGTCTGTTGTCGATGGTTTCGGTTCATCGCTTGGGGGCATGGAACCGGACTGGATTTGTTTGATGACGTTTTTCCAGATTTTGCGATCGCGGATCAGGGAGTCGGAGTCTTTGAATCGGGTGAGGTTCAGTTCGGCTTGCGGGTCCGCTTCGGAGTGGCATTTCGCGCAGTATTTTTCGACGAATGGTTTGCCGAGTTTGTCGTAATCGGGGCGTTCTTGTTTTTTGGGTGGGTCTTGAGCGTGTGCGAAGTTGTGCACTTGTAGGTGAGTAGGGAGCGTGCTGAGGGCAATAGCTGCGAATACGAAACTGGTCCAAGTGATTTTATGGGGTAGCATGATCGGGGGAGAATTAGGTGGGTAGGGTAGGGTAGAGGCTAGTTCGGCGCACGACATTGTTCGTGGGGGTGATGCGGAACTTTCCGTAATAGTTTACCGAAAGAAAGGAGTTTGGCAGAGCAAAAAAGAGTGGTAGTGGGAGGTTTTTGATTCGCCGAGAACTTTAGCCTGCGTGGCTAGTGTGTCTTCGATGCTCCGAGTCACGGTTACGTTACAGCCGATGCATGATCGCGGTGGGAGGTGTAGCCGCAACGCAGATGATGCTATGTATGCTTTGGGGAATAATCTCAACGGTGTCTTTCAAGCTTTGTAAGATGAATGTGTGTTTGTCATCTCCCAATTCTCTTAGTTGCCAGTGAATTTCAGCCCTTGCCAGAATGGGAATCAGGATTGTGTCGTAGGTTTTAACGACGGAAGTTTCAAGGATACTTTCATCGAATAGTTCGACAGCCTTATCTTGTTCTCCTGCGAGAAGTCGCTCATAGAGTCGTTCTTTCACTCCGACGACTTGATCGGTTCCGAGCAGCATGTCAACAAACGAGAGTTCAGGGACATGTTTACCGGCAACAAGCACACATGCTGTCAATGGAGTGGCTAATAAGAGACCCATTGGCCCCCAGAGCCACATCCACTGCGGATATCGCGAGCGATATTGCGATTGGCATGGCCGCTGCGATCCAAGGTCCTATGTATGGCAGGCTTCGTCGAAAGGAATCAATGTTTGAATGTACCCTTGGTCGTAATCGCTAGTGGACTTTCAAGATTCCTTCGATAGGACTTCTTTGAGCGAGAGCCTAAGAATACTTAGGAAGGCACATTAGCATGTGGAGACGCCAGCGATGTTGATGCGTTGCGGCATGGAAGCGATCACGGCCAAGTTAGAAGGGAGGTTAGCGATATCCTATCGCAAACCCATGCATCATGTTTTTGTGTTGAACCAAACGTTGCGGTTGGAAAGTCCGACTGCGGCACCCCCAGGATTCTTAGAAAAACGAAGGTTAGAATAATGAAAATAAAAATTACTGTTGTGACTATGGCGACCTTGCTCACAGTTGGTTCGCTCCATGCTCAGCAAGACCCACCTGTAGAGCCAAAAGGGAGCACGCCGCAAGTTACCCAAAGCTTGCCGGTTGACCATGCTCTAACAAAGGAGCAAGTGTTCACAAGATGCCTGCTAATTACGAACCAGGAAGAGGTATCGATTGCAAAGTTCGCGAAAGAAAAGTCGACCAGTGAGGTCGTCAAAGCCTTGGCGACAACCTTAGAGAAATCGCATCAGGAGGGGATAACCGAACTGAAAGCCTTGGCCGCAAAGGTAGCAGCGAATAAGAAGGCAACTGACCCGACGTTGCAGGTTCCAAAACGTGATGCGTATGCAGTAGATTTTCTGCAAATGCATCAAGAGATGTCGGATCAGTGTTTGAAGGACAGCAAGGAGGCGTTGAGTAAGAAGGAGGGGGCTGAATTTGATGAGTGCTTTATTGCGATGCAGATTGCGAAACATGGCATGATGCATTCCAGCCTTACCGTTTTACAGCGACATACTACCGGTGAGTTGCAAGGGTTCATCAAAGCGAGTCTTGCGAAGAACGACGAGCACATGAAGGCTGCGAGTGGTTTGATGGAGCAAGTGACGGATAAGGGAGTGGTTAGGACAGCGAAGGCAAAATAGCGATCTGTTGAACTGTCTGATTGGTCCCATAGCGCAGAGATTGGCGTTGTTTTCGAGTGCTGGCGATCGTTTTCGCAAGCACTCGAATTTTGGTTTTGCGGTTGAACTGGATGTTTGAGTGTTTCGGTAAAATCGTTTGATCGGGTCCGGTATGGTTAGGCACTGCATTCCAGGAATTCCTGGCGGGCGTTGGGTTTGAAGGATTGGCTTGCGTTTTATGGTTTATGTGATGGTTGTAAATGTCTGGGAGACTCTGGAGTCCAAGGGTGCTTTCCCGGCAGAGTCGAGTGGCTGCTCGAGTGTTTGGAGTTTGAGGCTTTTTGGTAAAGGGGCCAGCTCAATATTGAATACCCGTTTTCGGAACCCGATGTAATTACTCACCTGATCTACTCTCGCCCTGGCAACTCCACCCGACATGGGATGGGTCGAGCGCCAAGAGCAGTAGCGAATGAATGAAGACATCGCCAAGCTTCCTAGTCTTTCCATCAAGCTTCCTCTTCCGTTTTGGCGAGCGATCTTGTGGATGTTCTTCAAGGAATGACCTATGGAGTTAAACTTCCGATAGCACTTGTACAATTGCTCTGCTAGTTTTGCGGGGGATAGGTTGGGATGTCGCCATGTCAAGCAGGTGGTATCGAAGCGGTCAAGATTGGGTTCAACGATCAAATTCTTTTGCATGAAGTCGTCGTATTGTTCCGTACCAGGTATGGGGCAAAGGATGTAGAACGAAGCCCAGTTCGGAGAGATGGTTCGCAGTACATCTAGATGAGAGTCAATTGAGTTCTCAGTATCTTGGGGGAATCCAATAATGTTCGAGAAGTGCGAGCTAATTCCGTTTGCTTTGCATAGGCTAACGATGTTGAGATAGGTGTCAGGTCGATTTTGCTTTTTGTTGGCAGCGATCAATGTTTCCCGATTAAACGATTCGACGCCGACAAAGACTTGGTAGCAGCCCGCACGAGCGAGTAGTTCCATCAATCGCTCTTGGTTGGCGATTTGCGTGTCGCACTGGACAAAGAACTTCATTCCAAGTTTTTCGTCGATCATTGTCTGAAGCAATTCTTCTGCCTGCGCATATTTGTTGAAGTTATCCGAGGTGAACATGACAGTATTGACGCCCGCAGTCTTCGCGGCGCGAAGGCTAGCAATTGTTGTTGCGATGCTTTGGCTGCGGATTTTTCGACCGGCAATCTTGGTAACAGAGCAGAAGTTGCAGAGGAATGGGCATCCTCGTGCAGGATAGACACCGAGCATTGGTACGATGTAACGTTTGAGTTCCTCTTTGCTGGGCGGCACGAGAATTGGGGATTCGAGGTTTTCTTGCCAGCGCACTCCATCGCCGTAAAGTGGTTTGAGTTCGCCCGATGCCGCGTCGTTCACGATTTCATCCCATACCAGTTCTGCTTCACATTGCGCGAAGCTAACCCCGCGACCATGGAACATGGAGGTATCGCAGGTCATGATGTGTGGGCCACCTATGACTGTCAGGCAACCGTTCCGATGTGCCAGTGCAGCAAGATCCAGGGCGCGATGAAATTGATGGCTTTGGACTCCGACCAACGCCACGAGAGTGTGTGAGTGCCGTGCCGGTTCGAGCAGGTTTAAGTAGTTCAGGTCCGTATGGACATACTCGTCGATCGCACGAGTTTCGGTGGGTTGATGGTTTGCGGATGCGGGAACCATACTTCGAATATGCGGCACCGTGCTGTTAGGCATAAAACCGCGATAGAATCGTTCTACTGTGCCGTCGACCATGTACTTGCTAGGTTTGATGATAACAACTTTTAGCGACGGGGACATTTTGGTTATATCCTGAGGGTTTGCAGCATAGGGCGGATCGAGGCTCTATTTGATTTCTATCGCAAGAAGGGGCGTCTGGTCATCGAGCGAATTCTTAAAAGCTCATCGAGAAATCTGCCAATCCGTTTATAGTCCTTTCTTTTTGGCGTCGTCAGCAGAGTATCTAGGGCCGCAAACTTGGATTGTTTGTTCGACGCACAATGGGTGTTTGCAGTTGGCTCTGAATGTTAAAACAGCCTGCGGTTGATAGAACTTCTCAAATCCAACATTGGGAGTTTCCAAGATTGGGATATGAGGTATATCGGCTTGATGGGTAGGAAGCCCGGCTGGGTTAGGCAAGCAACCGCTGTGCGGCTTGTTTCGCACCACGGATGCATTGAGGAATGCCTACGCCGTCGTAGGCGTTGCCGGTGATTGCAAGGCCTGGAAGTTGCGTCTCGAGGTTGCGGATGCGCTGCACTTTTTGGAGATGGCCTACCGCGTATTGAGGCATTGCGCGATTCCATCGAACGACATGCCGAAACAACGGTTCGGAGTGTGGGCCAAAAAGCTCGCGGATTTCCTTGCGGGCAATATCGATTAGTTGATCGTCGCTAAGTTCGAGTAGATCAGGGCGAAGGGAACCACCCATGAAGACTCGCATCAAGACAGTATCTTGTGGACAGCGACCAGCATATTTTTCGCTCGAAAGGCTAATCGCAAGGCAGTTACGTTTCTCGATCGATGGTGCGATAGATCCGAAGCAGAGGGCTTCGGGGCGAATCTCATCTTTGCGAACAGCAAGTACCGCGATTGCCGAGGAAGCGTATTCGATGGATGCGAGTTCTGCTGCGAGGTTGGGAGCAATGGGTGTCAGGAGTTGTGCCGTGGCGTAACTAGGAAGAGCCAAGCAGACTTTATCGAAGGTGGATTGATTGACTTGCCATGTCCCATCGTCGTTGCGCTGAAGTGACTTGATCGGCTGGTTGAGGTGAAGTTGAAGATTGGGGTTGGCTGGGTTTTGGAAGGGGGCTGCGAGTTCGCTTAGCCACCATCGCATACCTCGCTTCGGCGCAATGAATTGATCATAGCGGGCGCCGGAAGCTTCGCGGGCTGAACGCGTTTCGCGGTTGGCAGATGGTTTCTTGGCAAACGCTGCACGGATGAGGCTGCCGTGCTCCTTTTCCATCCGAAGGAATTGAGGCATGGCGGCTTGCATGCTGAGTTGATCGGCTTTGGCTGTAAAGATACCTCCGACGATAGGTTCAACGAGTCGTTCGAAACATTCCCGACCGAGACGACGGACGGCGAAGGATTCGACACTTTCGTCTTCGTCGTTTATTTTCCGAGGAATGATGGATTCCCGAAGGACTCGAAGTTTTCCTAGTGGGCTCAGGATAGGGGTGGCTAGGATAGCTCCCATGCGGGTCGGTTGCATGAGGGAGAATCCGTTCGGGATGGGAATAAGTTTCCCTTTGCGTACGACTTGGGCGATGCGGAAATCTTTCTGCGGTGTAATGAACTGCGATTCGAGCCCCATTTCGCGGACGAGGTTCAGGGCATCAGGTAGCAGGGTGGCGAAGTTATCCGCGCCGCATTCGACGAGTAGATCTGAGCTGACGAGTAGATCTGAGTTTGAGTGATTGGTGTTCAGGGGGAGCTCGAGGGTGTCGATAACACCACCGATGCGAGTCGATGCTTCGAAGAGATGGATTTCGGTGGTTGGGTTATGGTTTTGCGATCGCAGGAACCAAGCCGATGCGAGACCACTGATACCTGCTCCGACGACCGCGATACGAACCATGGAGATCTGCTGCTGAGTGCCGGGGTGGAACCCGGGTGGGGGAGGGGTGGTACGACCACGAAGAAGTGTCGCTGGTGGGAGTCGAACCCACACGACCTGTTAAGGGTCCTTGGATTTTAAGTCCAATGCGTCTGCCATTTCGCCACAGCGACCTTGGAACCCCAGAGGATGTTGTTCCTCCGGGTTACTAAGTTCGGGAGAAAGTGTAGCTTATTTGCTTCGTTTCGGGAAATCCAAATTGTTGCGAAAGGGAATCAACGTTGGTTTTTCTTGGTGTCGAGATATAATACACGAGCGTTTTGGGAGCCGATTTCGGCTGATTTACGCTAGCTGAGAGCTTTTGGCTTGGGCTACCCTCCTACCTATAGAATCCGATTCATGATTCGAAATTCAACTGCGGTATGTGCTCTGTTTTTGGGGATTTGGGCAGTCACGGGGTTACACGGTCAGGATCTTGATCCGCAGAAGGTCGATTTCTTCGAGACGAAGATTCGTCCGGTGTTGGTAGAGAAGTGCTACGAGTGTCACAGTTCGAAGACTCCGGTGGGGGAATTGGGTGGGAAACTGCGGTTGGACACATCGGGGGGGATGCTTCGTGGTGGGACGCTAGGGCCTCTTTTGCAAGCAGGTCAAGCGCAGAGCAGTTTGTTGATCAAGGTCATTGAGTACGCCGAGCCTGGGTTGCAGATGCCCCCTGACGGAAAGTTAACAGAGGAGCAGATCGCTGATTTTCGGCGATGGGTAGAAGAAGGAGCGGTGGATCCGAGGACGGAGAAGGACGGTCCGGAGATGATCGATCCGGCGAAGGACATTGCAAGCCAGACTGCGAATCATTGGGCATATCGGCCATTAGGGGATGCGCCGGTGATCGAGGCCGTCGAGGGGCTTGGTGCCGGGGCTGACTTGGTCGATCGCAGCATCGCACAGGGATTGAAGCAGAGTGGATTAGGTTTTTCCCCGGAAGCCGACCGTCGAACATTGGTGCGTAGGTTGTACAACGACTTGCTGGGGCTTTCTCCGACGCTTGAGGAGATCGTGCAAGTTCAGGGAGACCAGAGAGAAGATTGGTATGCGCGATTGGTGGATCGGTTGTTGGAATCGCCTCATTTTGGGGAGCGGATGGCCAGGCGATGGATGGATGTGGTGCGATATGCGGACAACAAGGGGTATGTATTTCAGGAGGATCGGGAGTATCGGCATGCGTATCGTTATCGCAATTGGTTAATCCGAGCCTTCAATGAAGATTTGCCTTACGATCAGTTTTTGAGATACCAATTGATTGGAGATCGGTTGGATCCGCAGAATGAGCAGGGGCATCTTGATGCGATGGGTATGTTGACCTTGGGTCGACGGTTTTTGAACAATCCGCATGACGTTGCGGACGATCGGATCGATGTGGTGACGCGTGGGTTGATGGGCGTAACGGCAGCTTGTGCACGCTGTCACGATCACAAGTTCGATCCGGTGAGCATGGCGGATTATTATTCGTTGCATGGAGCGTTTTTGGGGAGTGAGGAGCCGGGTGGAGATCCATCGCCGATGCGGATGGTGGACAAGGGATCGCAGGGAGGTACACGGATTTTATTGCGGGGCAATCCTGGCAATCCGGGCGCAGAGGTAGCTAGACGGTTTATGGTCTTTTTGAATCCAGAGTCTCCGGTTGAGATGAAGACCGGCAGTGGTCGTCTTGAGATGGCCGAAGCGATCACTGATGGGCGTAATCCGTTGACACCTCGGGTGTTTGCGAATCGGCTTTGGGGTTGGATCTTTGGGGTGCCGTTGGTCGACACTCCCAGCGACTTTGGGTTGCGCTGTGCGGCTCCGGTGCAACAAGTTGTTCTGGATTCATTGGCAAGAGATTTGGTGCAGAGTGGGTGGAGTGTCAAAGGATTGGTGCGTCGGATGGTGTTGACGCGAGCTTATCGTCAGCAGAGCGTTCATCGAGAGGATGCATTTGCGATCGATCCGGAGAATCGGTTGTGGTGGCGGACGCAGCGCAAGCGGATGGATTTCGAGTCTTTGCGGGATTCGTTGTTGTTAGCTACGGGGCAATTGGATCGATCGATTGGTGGGGAGAGTGTCGCGATACAGTCCCCTCCGTTTCCGAAGCGGCGGACTTTGTACGCTTATATTGATCGCCAAAACTTACCGCAGTTGTTTCGGTCGTTTGACTTTGCGAGTCCCGACGCGCATGTTCCGAGCAGAGCGCAGACGACAGTGCCGCAGCAAGGGTTGGTGTTGATGAACAGCGACTTTGTGCAAGCTATGTTGCCTGAGATGGCGCTGAGAGCTTCTGGGATGGGGATTGATGCAGGGGTAGATTATTTGTTCAAGCAGGTATTGGCGCGTGAGGGGTCGGTGGAAGAGAAGCAGATGCTTCGCGAGTTGATTGAAGCGAACGATATGCGGTTGCCTGATGTTCCTCAGAATCAATGGACTTATGGGGTAGCCAAGCTTGATCCGCAGACTGGGGTTGTCGAAGGTTTTCGTCCGTTGCCTCGATTTCATCAGAATCGTTGGCAGGGGATGAAAGACGAGTTACCTGATCCGGAGTTGGACTGGGCTTTGTTGACCAATCTCGGGGGGCATCCGGGTGGGCGAGCGGATTTGGCGGTAGTGCGTCGTTGGACGGCGATGCAGGCGGGAGAATTCCGCGTGCGGGGGATGCTCAAGCATGTTGTAGAGCAGGGGGATGGGGTTCGCGGGACGGTGAGTGTGCGTGGGGGGCAGAAGGTTGGGCAGTGGGAAGTGCGGAATGGGGAGAGCGCGACGAATGTCGATGGAATTACTGTTGCGATAGGAGATACCATCGACTTTGTGGTTGATTGTTTCGGTGATGCGAACAGCGATACTTTTGAGTGGAAAGTTCGCATCGTTTCCTCGGATGATCAGAAGGTTCGCAGTTCGAGTGAGCGAGGATTTGGAGGGGTGCAACCTGCGGCTTTAACGCCATGGGAGCAAGCGCTTCAGGCGTTGTTGTTGACCAACGAGTTTTGTTTCATTGATTGATAGGTAACCGAAGATGCAACCGAGATCACAGGCTGAGAATACGACCGGCTGGACGCGACGTGAGCTATTGCATCGTTGCGGGATGGGGATGGGTGCGATTGCGCTTGGAGGAATGTTCCCCGAGATGATGCAGGGAGGGGATTCCGCGAATCCGCTGTTACCGAAGTCGCCTCATTTTCCTGTGAAGGCGAAGCATTTGATACATATCTTTGCCAATGGAGGTCCATCGCACATCGACACATGGGATCCGAAGCCGAAGTTGGTCGAGTATGAGGGGAAAGAGTTGCCAGGCGAGACACCTCGCACGGAGCGAAAGACCGGCAATTTGTATCCATCGACGTTCAAGTTCAAGCAGCATGGCGAGTCAGGATTGTGGGCGAGTGAGTTGTTTGAGAAGACTGCCAGTGCGCATGCGGACAAGCTGTGTGTGGTGCGATCGATGCATGCGGATGTGCCGAATCATGAGCCATCGTTGTTGCTCATGAATTGCGGCGAGCCGCGTCAGGTGCGTCCGAGTATGGGGTCTTGGTTGACTTATGGGTTGGGGACCGAGAATCAGAATTTGCCTGCGTTTTTGTCGATGTGTCCTGGGGGGTAT
>CAIJIZ010000018.1 GCA_903820735.1 uncultured Pirellula sp. | reverse complement strand
CGTATCGATATTGATCGCGACTACGCGACTTGGTTCGAATTCGCTTGGGATATCCAAGGTGGCATCTCGGATCGATGCAACGACATGGCCTACTGGAACCCCGACTGGTTCATCGCTACCCACCAAACCTCAGATACTTGGGCTGTGGAAATCGCAATCCCAATCGCTTCCATAGTAAGTAACGCAGTTAGTAACGCCTTTAGCAACACAGCAGCCAACACAACGGGCGAGTTGCAAGTCGACGCGCCAAGCGGTTCGCAAGCTACCACGCACATTGACTGGAGCAATCAAGTTTGGGCAATCAGTTTCACACATCAGCGACCTTCTCTAAGCACCGAATTCCTCGTCGCTGGTGACAGCGACTGCTGGGGACATGATCAATGGCTCTTGATGGATGCACGCAATCCGCCGGCGGTCCAGCAAGCCCGAACGAATGGACCAGGAGCAATACGGTGAAACTCGGTATATGGTGCGATTTCGGCTCAACCCTTGAACCAAACGCAGGGATCGGTGTTTTCGTCGCCAATCTCGTCGAGACTCTCGCCAACCAACCTAGCATCGAAGAGATCTTACTCGTCGCTAAAGCTGGCGAAGAACACAAGCTCGAACCGTTGCAACGCAAAGCTAACGAACTGAGCACAACGCACTCGACGAATCACCAGTCTGACATTTCTCGAGTTAACAATACTCCACAGGGCATCAATCCTTCACCGCATAAACCGTTCAAGTCAGCGCCGATCCGAATCGTTGGAAACCCAAAACCACCCTTCGTCATCCGCAAACTCTGGAAAACACTACGGAAAACGGAACGTAAGCGACTGTACCCAACCTTTGGGCATTCCCCCAGCCATAAAAAGTCCTGGTGGTGCTCCCCGATCGTTCGCTTCCTCGATGGATGCGCAACACGTAGCAAACAACAGTGGCTCGACAGCGTCGACCTATGGCTCCTCCCCTACGTCGGACTCGATCACCCTTTCTCAAAACCTACCGTGGTCGTCCTCCACGATCTGGTCACCGTCCACTTCCCGGAATCGATTCGTCCATCCAAGCTCGCTTCTTTCAAACTTCTCGTCAGCCAAGTCACCGATCGCGCGACGATCGTCGCTTGCATGTCTGACTTCATCCTAAAGAACGATTTGCTGGGCACCTTAGGATTAGATAAGTCACGCACCGCCATGGTCCGACCTGCCATTCCGAGGGACTTCTCCTCAGAAGGCCAACAAGCTACCAACGCCTTATCTCCAAACCTCGCAGCCAACGGGATTACCCCCCAAGGTTATCTGCTATACCCAGCAGGCTTTCGCTCGTACAAAAATCACGCGTTATTAGTCGATGCCCTACATGCACTAAGCCAAGAATCCTCGGATGAGTTACGATCACTACAAGTGGTATTCACCGGGAGCTCGGACCTCCCAGCGGATCTAACGAACAAGATCAATGCCCTAGGGGTCGGCGATCGACTAAAGATGCTCGGCAAAGTTACGCGAAGCGAATTGGAAAGCTTGTATCGCAATGCTTATGCAACCGTCGTACCTAGCTTGTACGAACAAGGCTCGTTTCCGCTGATGGAGTCGCTCCACTTCGGCTGCCCGATCTTGTCTTCCGATATCCCCTCGTTGCGAGAACAACTTCAAGCGATGGGCTCATCGGCTCTCTTCTTCGATCCGAGATCGGTGCAAAGCCTTGCTCAGTCCCTTCGGGAGCTAAGTATCGATCGCCAAGGTAAACTTAAAGAGCAACTCGAAGGATTTCGAGCGATGCAAGCAAGGACTTGGGATGACGTCGCCAAAGAATGGTGCGTCGTCTTTGACCGCGCGCTTTCGATGTAACCGCTTTCGATGTAACCAGTGCCGATGTAACCAGTGCCGGCGCGACAAGCCCACCGCTAACACCTAATCGCTCGATCGCTTTCACGATGAGCCGACTGCTATTTGCTCTGCAACAAGAAAGCGATGAGATCACTGACTTCTTCGTCACTCATCGTATCCAATAAACCGCTGGGCATCATCGAAGATCGCAACTCCTTGCGATCCGCGATGTCATTCTTCTGAAACGTCACCTCTTCACCGAAGTTGTTGCGGTAGACTTCCGTGCTCGATGATCGCAATAGAATCCCTGT
>CAIJIZ010000017.1 GCA_903820735.1 uncultured Pirellula sp. | reverse complement strand
GGGCGCAGCGATTCGCTTGGTTGTCCACGTTATCGCGAGAATTGCGAGCTTGGGCAGTGTTGTTGGCGGGATTTGCTGCAGTGGTCTCAATGTTGCTTTGGGCCGCTGGTGTTTTTCATACCAAGGTCCATTCGACGCTTGATGCGACAGGTACCGAGGTTCCTCAGGGATCGACGATGTTGCCTTTGAATTCCGTGCAGTTGCCACGTTTCGAGACGGCGGTCGGGACGATTCAAGCGGTTCATGAAGCTGCGGTTGCGAGTAAGATCTTAGCTCGGGTCGAAGAAGTCAATGTTACGGCGGGGCAGAAGGTCCGCTCGGGAGAGATACTTGTCAAGTTGCTCGATCAGGATCTCCGAGCGAAGCTTGGGCAGATCGAATCGAATCTTGTTGCGGCGCAGGCTCGGCAGGCGCAGGCACAATCGGAGTTTCAGAGGGCCAATACGCTCTTAGCTCAAGCGGCGATATCGCAGTCGGAGTATCAAGCTAGGGAGGCGGACATTCGCTATGCGAACGCCGAGGTAGAGCGATCGAAGCAAGCGATTGAGGAAGCGAAGATTCAGCTTTCGTTTGCAACCATTGCAGCTCCTTTTGATGGGATTGTGGTGGACAAGCAGGTTAAGGCTGGGGACACAGCGGTGCCGGGCCAAGTTTTGTTTCGAATCTACGATCCGACGCAGATGCAGTTGGTTGCTCAGGTGCGAGAGTCGTTAGCTTTATCGTTGCGACCTGGGCAAAGCATCACTGCGAGTCTTGATGCGTTGAATTACGAGACGCAGGCGACGATCAGCGAGGTGGTACCTCAAGCGAATTCGGCGACCCACTCCTTTGAGGTCAAGGTCATAGGGCCGGTGCCGGAGGGAATCTACAGCGGCATGTTTGGTCGATTGAAATTGCCGCTTGGGACCGAGGAGGCGATTTTGGTGCCGAAGGATTCGATTCTGCGAATTGGGCAATTGTCGATGGTTCAAGTGGCTCAAGGAGGGAAGATGGTTCGTCGGAATGTGCAGCTAGGTCGGGAGTTCCAGGACCAGGTTCAAGTGCTAGCGGGATTGCGCACAGGTGAAGTCATTGTGATACGAAGTTCAGATAGAACCGAGGTGCGGAAGTGAAAGGGAATTTAAATGGGGGAGAATCCCCCCACAACGACTTGATATCAAAGATAGTCAAAGCGTTTTTGGATAGCAATTTATCGATCATTTTGATCATTGCAGCATCATTAGTCGGACTAGCGGCGTTGTGGATTACCCCGCGTGAGGAAGACCCGCAGATTGTCGTGCCGCTTGCGGATGTGTTCGTTCAAGCGCCTGGGTTTGATGCGAAGCAAGTCGAGCAGTTGGTAGCGACGCCCTTGGAGCGGATGCTTTCGCAGATCGATGGGGTTGAATACGTTTACAGCATGTCGCGAGATGATCAAGCGATCATCACAGTTCGATTTTATGTAGGGCAGGATCGCGAACGCAGTTTGGTAAAGCTGTTCAAGAAGCTCAATGAGAACCAGGATGCGATTCCATCTGCGGTCAAGGCGTGGGTGCTCAAGCCGGTTGAGATCGATGACGTACCCATCGTGACGATGGCTTTGACTGGTGCGGGGGATGACAGTTCACAGTTGCGTCGGATTGGGGAGGAGATGGTCGAGCGGCTTGCGTCGATCAAGCAAGTCAATCGGGCTTATATTGTAGGCGGGGAGCCTCGTGTGGTTCGGGTCGAGGTCATGCCCGATCGATTGCAAGCTTATCAATTGACATTGGCAGATGTTCAAGGGGCGATCCGTGCGGCGAACGATGTGATACCGGGCGATCAGATTTCGCGCAATGATACACAGTTGCAGATTCGGACATCGGCTGGTTTACGGTATCCCGGTGAGTTGAACAATTTGGTGGTGGGGGTATTTCAAGGGTTACCCGTTTACATCAAAGATGTTGCGGAGGTGATCGATGCGGCGAACGAGCCGGCAAGTTACGTGCGTCATGGTTGGGGGGCAGCGGCAGAGTTTCCGCAGCATCATGGCAGTCCTGGTACGCGGCTTGGTGCGGAAGAGGTGGCAGTACAAGCGGGAGGGTTTGGAGTTGAATCGCGACCTGCGATCACGATTGCGATATCCAAGCAGAAGGGGGCGAATTCGGTATCTGTTTCTG
>CAIJIZ010000016.1 GCA_903820735.1 uncultured Pirellula sp. | reverse complement strand
TACAACTGGGGAGTCCGCAAACGCTCCCGAAGAGTCTGTTGCTCGGACGAATACTTGTCGCATGCCGACATCAAGGTTTCCTGGCGTTCCAGAAAACGTCTGATTTGCGGTATCGAATCGCAGCCATGCTGGGAGAGGAACCCCCGGAGAAGTAAACGCGCTGAAGGTCAACTTGGTATCGTCGACATCGCGAAACAATGAATTCGGTATACCGAACTGCAAGAAGGCGTCTTGGATGCCGTTTGCCGATGGGTTGGGTGGAACGACGAAGGGCGCATCGTTGACCGGCTGTACCACTTGCTTGATCTCCGCAGTGTTTGCGGAAATCGAATCGGGGGCTTGCACTTGGCTAACATCGACAAAGAGCAAACCGTTCGCATCGCTGAACCCGCCCGTGTAAGTCGGATCGAGCGCGAGGTATCGCAAATCAGGTGCTGGCCCGAAATAGTTCAAAGCTGGAAGAAAACGAACTTGGCTCATCGGAGAGAGGACCAAGGCCGCAGTGTTCGAAACACTCGGTAAATCAATCCAACCTTGGCCGACATTGACTTGCCAGCTTCCCGAAGGCCCGGTGGCGTTTCCGCCTGCGATCGCAATACCGATCGCCGTTGTTAGATCAACATCGATCACCCCGCGTTCAATCAATTGAGCGACGCTTGTCCCTGCCGGGCTGCGATCGTCTTCGTTGATGTTGTTCATGAACGTGGTGGTTGCTAAAGGTCGGTCGTTGACCGATCGGACTCGCACTTGAACTTGACTAGTTCCTCGGAAGTCCCCCTTGTTGAGTGTCAATTGAATGCTTCGAGTAAACGTATCAGGAGCTTCACCGCGAGCTTCGAAATTCAAATACTCTACGAGACGTTCAATCGACTCCTTGGTCGCATTCGCAGTAAAGAAGATCACGAACTCGGTATCGGAGCTGCGAAGCAACGTTCCCATTTGTTGGCCGTTATAGACCAATACGTTTCCTTGAAGTGAGAAAGGGCTCGAGCCACCCGTTCGCAGGGAGATCAAATCCGTGGAGCCCGCTTGCGGTTTCATCGAAACGCTCAAAGCACCGTTTGAATAATCACCCGGCACGATATCAATCACTTTCGCTGTGGCCGTCAAAGGCAACGCAGGATCATTCTCGACGTAAGATAGGGAAGTCGATGAAAGGGCCACTCCAAAAGCAACTGGAATCGAGCCGGTAAGCATGTACTGGCCGAGGCTACCGAAATCGGTATATCCCGTTGGCGGATTGGCTTGGGGATCTCCGAAACCAACTCCATCGATCTCGATGTAATAAAGACCGGCGGAGAGATCGAGATTTGAAAAACCAGCTCGCAAACCGTCCGGGTTCGAGACCGCTACAACATTCCCTGCAGCGTCGTACAAGGTTGCTTGAACATCCAAGTTGGAGCCTTGGTTGTTGGGCCAAAAACCAGTCGTGAATAGAGCGCTATCGATCGAGTCTGTATAGGAGCCATCATCCTGACTGGTCCAGACTTGAGTGATGTAAGGGTCGATCGAAAGGTTAACCAACCCCGATCCGCTTTGGAACCAAAGCACATCTCGATCGGTGGATTGTTCAATGGTCCCGAATACCGACAAAGCGATCCGGTCGGTGGCATCGACCGGCCCGGTGATTTCTTTTGCAAACTCAATCGCATTGGCATGATCATCGGGCAAAAATCCAAAACCGTTTGCCGAGCTGGTGATCACTGACAAATCATTTGGGCCCGAGTTATAGTTCGCGTTTGCTCCCCCGTTGTTCGCGCCAAGATAGACCCCGTCATCCCACGTCGTGACGTTGCGGTAATAACCGCTTCCCATGATCGGCCCCCAGCTATTTTCTCCGGTCCCGCCGTGGCCGTCATAATACTCGGCATTACTCTGAAATGGATTCTGATCGTTCGTTCCGTCGTGGGAGAGACCAAGCGAGTGACCGACTTCGTGGGAAACGGCAGCCGCCACGTCGCGCGAAAAACTGTTGAAGACGTAGCAAGGCGTATCCGAAGCGCCAGCTGCCTCGTATCCCCAACGGAAACTTCCGATATACGCAAAACCGCCAACCGGCTGCCCTGAAAAGTTATCGAGTGTGGTCACTACACGCATGCCCCAACGCGAGTCGTTTCCACCCGTGTTAACCAAAGCCTCCTCGCCCGGATCTTCGGTTGTGACATTGACATCGAAAGGAGCGAAATCGGCCGCCACACGTTGCCAAGATGCTTGAATGGTCCTTAACTCTTCGTCGGTAAAGGCAGCACCATTACCAGCCGGATCAAAAGCCGGCGAGACGATTTGCTGAATGTTGTAAGCTCGGTTCCATGAAGTCCCCACGGCAGTAAAGCCATCGAAATCCATGTAGACTGTTTTGCTAGCCGTCGGACGACTGTGCAATTTAAAAGTGTCCGACAGAGGGGCGAAGGAAGGACCATCCCCCGAGCCACCATCTCCACCTTGATTCGGTCGCGGACCGGCTTCCCAAGCGCTCTGATCCGGAAGTGGCATCGTTCCGATGGTTTGGCCCGATGGGTCGGTCCATGTCCCGGCCCCAGAAGGCATCCACGACAAATCCGAAGCCATTAACGTTCGGGTTTCGAGGGATTCGAAAATCAGACGGGACATGACACGCTTTGCAGAGTGCAAGCGTCGAGAAGCGTTCGGTCGCATACGAGGCCTTCGAAAAAAAACAAGCTGCATGAATTCGACGGAAGGGGCGAGAAGCAACTTCTATCAAGATAAGAATGACTATTAAGAATAGCCCAGCCAAATGGCAAAGGCAAGAAAACCGGCCCGAAAGGGGGTAAAAGGAGAAGGAGCATTAGCACCCTTCCCCCAAAAAGTCGGGCGACCCTATCCATGCATGGAAAAGTCCCATGAATGTCCAAGGCAGCCCAAAAGCGATTAGTCGATGTTGTCGCATGTCTGCCCTTGCACACAGGTTGCCCGAGACAACCTGCACATCCCGTACAGGTTGTCAATTCGCGGCCTCAGACCGTTTAATCCGTATTCTTCGCGACAAAATCGCCAAGAAGAGTGCAAATTAAGCGTCTGTCAGAGACTTTCGGATGCGCATTCCATAGAACGATCGCCACAAGAAGTAGGAAGCGATTGCAAGGAATAGGCAAGAGAATCCGGCAGTAACTGACGCCCCTTGTGTCTCCCGAATTTGAACCGCGAGGGC
>CAIJIZ010000015.1 GCA_903820735.1 uncultured Pirellula sp. | reverse complement strand
CTGAGGGAGCGTTACGGATTGGGGGCAAGGATTTAAAAGGAGTTTCAGGGTGAAGAATCAAGTTTTCGATCAGGGACTTGGGGCGGACCGGGCAACTCTACGCCTATCAAGATTGGTCGCCTTTGCGGCGAGGATTTTTGTCCTGTCGCAAGCGATTATCTTTCTTTGGCCGATAGCTATATGGTCCAGTGATGTGCGCGCGCAAGACGCGGAGGGGGAACACAATCACGGATATGCATTGCTTAGCGGTCCGCGCGGTCGTTTTTCCGGTTTAGGGGTTGGAGAGATTCAAGTTGCGGCGGGTCAAATCGCTTCTGATGCAACCGTGCGGCTTGTGTTGACCGAAGCGAATGAGCGGATCCTCTACCCGGCGATAGAAATCGTTTCGATTGAACCAACTCCGTTGGCGAAGCCGGAGTTGGGGGGTGGAAACAGGGATGGAGGAAACGCAGGTGGCAGACGGGTGGGAGAGGGTGCGTTGCTCAATCGATTGCGTGGAGCGATTCAGCGGGTTCGCGAGCATATCGACCCGGTTGAGCATGTAAGAATTCGGTTTTTGTTTACCGGTTCTGAGCCGTTGCAATTGAAGTTGCAGGGAGATGTTACCCGGAATATCGAGTTGCGCCCGAGACAAGTCGATCGAGAGACCGTTAACGATGCGTCGAGAAATCGTCGCGAAGATGACCTGCGAGCAACTGACAAAGAGTGGAATGTTTTACTGCGCAATTGGTGGGAAGGTTACGTTGATCAGGCGAAGCGTCAGGTTGAGCGCAGTGACTACCCGAACTTGATCGAACGCTATCTTGCCTATAGTCTTGCGAATCGCTTTGGATTTCCGATTCCTAAGATCGAGGATTTGAAGCTTTCTTTGCTAACGAATGAGCCTGTAGTCAGAAGGCAATCACCGTTGGAGAAGCCAAACGAGCCGACGCCAGCAATCGCTTTGATCACGGGTTTGGAGGAGATGCACGATGCGATTCGGTTGGAGCAGTTAACGCAAAGTGTGGCGGACAAGCCACAGCGAGTAGCGGTTCCAGGTCCACCGCGTTGGAGAAAACATAAAGTTCCAGAGCTTCCAGATGGAACGGCATTAGATGATGTTCCAGTTGAAGCGATTTCCAAAGTTATCCCTCCGGAGTGTTTGTATATCCGGTTCGATTCGTTTCAAAATTATTTATGGTTCCAGCAGTTAGGTGCTTCACGTGGGGGTGACATCGCTCAGCTAGTAAAGCTTCGAGGATTCAATTACGAGACGGCCGAACGTGCTGAGCGATTGCTCAACACCAAGATGACCACCTTGAGCAAACTTTTTGGCGATGCCGTGATTTCTGACATGGCAATCATCGGCCACGATCTATATTTACAAGACGGCCCTACGATGGGTGTGGTATTTGAAGCCCGAAACTATGGTTTACTCAAAACATCATTTGAGCAAGAGCGGCAAGCGACGTTGAAGCGACTCGAAACGCAGGGTGCGAAACTTCGAACCGAGTTGATTGAAGGAACCGAGGTGTCGTTTTTAAGTATGCCCGATCATTCCGTGCGCTCATTCATGGTGGAAGCGGAACCGTACTTGTTTGTGACCAGTAGCAGGGAGCTTGCGAAACGATTTTTGCAGGTACAAAAGACAAAGGAATCTCTTGGCACACAACCAGAGTTTCTCTTTACAAGATTTCTCATGCCGTTGGATCACGAATACGATGTTTTCGCATACTTCTCTTCAGAGTTCTTTCAGAATCTACTTTCACCTCAGGTTCAGATTGAGCTTAAAAGGCGGATGCGTGCGATTGCATCGATTGAACATGCAGAGCTTGCAAGCATGGTTTCTGCGATGGAGAAGAAACGAGGCTTGCCAGTATTGCGGGATGAGAATGCGAGAATCGATACGGCGGGACTTGCAAATATTCCACCTGGATGGGCACCTGGAGATCGCATCGAAACCTTGATTCGTCAAGGCTTTTTACCTGAATGGTTTCAGCGCCGTGTTGACGGATCAGAGACAGTCCGATTCAACGAGGAATGGCATGACTCCGTACGTGGACGTCGTGGAAGTTTTTTGCCTATTGCAGATGTTCCGATCGTGGATTGCACGCCAGAAGAATCAGCGCAGTATCGCGTGTTAGCGGAACACTACACGCGAGACTGGCAGCAGACCGATCCATTGATGTTCGGATTGCGTCGCTATGAGCATCCTGAGATACCCAAGGGGGAGCGGATTGCCATCGAAGCGTCGATTGCTCCATTAGGCAGTGATAAGTACGGATGGGTTGGACTGCTGCTCGCTCCACCGGCGGATCGACAAATCCAGCTGCCGAAGGATGATGTTGTGAGCCTGCAATTGCATTTGCGAGGAAACGACATTACGGGAGATTCAGTACCCAACCATTTCTTATTTGCTGGTTTGAAAGATATCGAATTACCGTTTCCTGAAGAGACCAAAGGCCTGATCGCAACGTTGCGATTGTTGAGATCTTTACCAGTTTATTTGGGGGCTTGGCCGAAACCTGCGATGTTGGATCGCTTGCCGTTAGGACTCGGTGGTGGGCCGCCGGATGTGATCGGTTACTCGCGTGCTCTCATCGGGCTTTGGCGATGGCAGATGGGGGGATTTAGCATACTGTCGTTCCATCGTGAGATTTTAGAAGCTTGTGCATCGGTCGTCCGAGTTGTACCGTCGGAGGATGTCGCACAAGGGAGGATGTCGGTTCGAGATATTTCAGCCAGCAAAGTAGCGGGATGGTTTCACACCCTTGGGTTTAGGCAAGCTGCACAGGCGACCCGAGGGAACTTGTTTCTGCTCGATGCGATCGAGAGTCAACTTGGAGTTCCCCCGAAAGACTCGCTCGATGTTGCCCAGCGACTACTTGATGCAAAGCTTCAATGCACACTTGGGGGATCTTATGAACTGCGCGACGGTTTATGGCAGTCGACAGCTTGGCCCGAAAACCTTTCTCTTGCGCCTGGTGCACATGCGTCGAGTATTGGCTTCGATACGCTTCATACAGTGCCACCGTCAGAGTATCGCGCGAGTTGGTTGGAATGGTTTCGGGGAGCGAACCTACACTTAACGCAGTTACCTGAACGCTTGGTTGTAGTAGGAAGCCTTGATATGGATTCCGTCGCGATTAAGAAAGGGGGTGAGGCATTGAAGGAAGAGAAATCGGAAGCGTTACCGAAGCTCGATTTCGACATCTACGATTTACCCTTCAAGATGTTCAACTCGGATAAACCGAAGAAGAGTAAACCGAGCGAGAAGTTAGAATCGCAGAGCGAAAGCGAAGCGACCAAGAGGCGGAAGTTCTGATGCGATTAGTGCTCGGAGTAGATGAAGCCGGATATGGGCCTAATCTAGGACCATTTGTAATCTCATTAAGCCAATGGAAAGTCGGCTCGGGATTCGACATCCTTGAAGGACTTGCCCCATTAAATCCCGAGTTTCGCGACCGAGCGATATCATCGCTTGCAGCGAATTCAGAATTCATTCCTTTGGGAGATTCCAAGAAGATATACCAACCCGTTATTGGGCTGGGTGGATTGGATCTAGCTCTTCGTTTTCTAGGCCAGGAATCAAGTCAAGGCGTGTCGATGGCGGTTTGGGGGGAAGCGGATCTGAAGAGGGTTGAATCAAGGCGGTGGTATCACCCCAAATTAGGGCAGCGATGGGAGGACAAATCCGATCTTGCTAGCGGCCAACCGGTTGATGATTCATCAGGGGAATCAGTGTTGTTTCAACGAGGCAGAGACAAGTTTCGCGAGCTTGGGATTTCCTTTGAAGGATTTCGTATGCGAATCATCGACGAGCAATTTTTTAATGAAGAATGCCATCGATGCGGAAACAAATCTAATGTGCTCGGTGAAATGAGCTTAGGCTTGGTTTTCAGTAACCTCAAAAGGCTGATCGAAGCCGGAGATACATCTTGGGAGAGTGTTGAGGTTTATTGTGATCGGCAGGGGGGCAAGAAGCGGTACGCGAGTTTGCTCTCGTACGCGATCGGAGAGAGTTTTCCTGAGGAGTCGAATCCATGGATCGAAGTATTGGAGGAGACTCCGCATGTGAGTTGTTATCGGATAACAGTGAAGGGGTTGCCGGTCACAGTACGTTTTCAAGTTGACGGTGATTCGTTGTTTCCATCGGCGGCATCGTCCATGGCAGCGAAATGGGTGCGGGAGGTGTTGATGGGAAGGCTCAATCGATACTGGCACGATGTAACTGGAGGGCAGGTTCGGCCGACGGCGGGCTATTCCGTCGATGCCCATCGTTTTGAAAACGAAATCACCCCATGGCTTAAAGGCCTTGGGGTGAAACGTGAGCATTGGTGGCGACTAAAGTAAGCAGTAATCTACTTGTTATCGCTTCCTGGACTATTACTTCTTGTTCGAACCATTGTCCGCGGTATCTGCTGTTTTGGCAGTTTCAGGTTTTCCACCCTTCACACGGAAGATTACTCGAAGCTCTACGGAAGGTTGTTCCGCGATGTCCGTCAGCAATCGGATGGAATCTCGATATTCCGCGTCTGTGTATTGACCATCCTTCAGTTTGAGAACCAAGGGGAGAGCGTGTAGAGACTTGGAATCTGAATTGAGTTTGGTTGCGTCGAGTTCGAACAATGCGCTTTCCATTCCCAGGATTTTGAATGGAGATTTCGATCTCAAAACAACTACCTGTTTTGGCAATGTTTCGGTAGGGATTTCGCCGAGCGAGAGCATGTTCGGGGAGATCGACAGTTGGGCTTCCACATCGGCGGTAACACGCAAGGAAACAGTCTTTACGTTTCGGTCATTGGTGTGCAGGAGGACTTCGGTTTGCAATGGACCAGCGGGAGCCGATTCATCGAGGGTGGCTACGAGGTTATAGTTGATTCGTCCAGATTGGCGAGAAGTTTCTTGCACAGCTACTTGGAGGTAGGGTTCGTTGCATTGAGCATGCGTAATTTGCCAGTCAGGTTTGCCGGCATATTCTAAGAGAATTTCTTGCGTACGAGCCTTGCCTTGGGGAACCTTGCCAAACATTGCTTCGCCGGGTTTGAATACCACATCGGTTCGAATGTAGCCTTTCACATGCAGTTGCACTTCAGTGAAAGTAGGTTTGTCAAAGGTAACGGTGACGGTCGCAGCACGAGCACCTGCGTGGGTTTTGGTATTGAAGACAGCGAGAATGCACCCGGTTTCGCCTGGTTCGACGTTCTCCGTAACGATACTTGGTGTGGTACATCCGCACGATGTACGAACACTCTTAACGTGGATCGGTGTGGGGAACGGGTTCGTGAAATAGAATCGATGTTCCGTCGTAGCGGCTTTTGCTACGGTACCGAAATCATGATCGGCATCTTCGAACATCTTCGAAACTTGTTGAGCAGAAGTGGGTGAGACCAGTGCGATCAGACATAAGGTTGCAAAGGCGATTGGTTTCATCATTGGTTTAATCAGGGGCTTTATCGGGAACTTTATCGGGGATTTCATCGGGGGGGCTCCGGAGATGAATTCGTTTTCTGAAGTGAG
>CAIJIZ010000014.1 GCA_903820735.1 uncultured Pirellula sp. | reverse complement strand
TCCCGGCGGCGAGTCCGATCAAGAAACTTTCGATTCGATTCATCATGAGCCTCGCTTTGGATTGAACCCAGTCAGTTAGTTGCAAGCCTTGGGGTTGGTTGCAAGCCTTGAGTTGAACGCAGAGTTTTGAAAAACTATGGTTCAACAGTCACTGGGGATAGAGATAAAAAATTTAGGGCGTGGCGTCGAGAGCAATGCGAGGAGATTGCCATCGAGGCCAGCGCCCTAGTAGCTTAAAGCACGCGGTGATTGCTAGCTATTTCTTCGAGTCCGAAGCGTTTTTTGCAGGGGATGTGGATTTTGTCGGGAGGATAACACGACCGGGGACATCGAGGTCGAGTCGGAATACGGCACCTGGCTTACCGTTTTGTTCGATAGCACCGGTGACGAAGAGTTGGTTATGGTTTGGCCCGCCGAATGCGACGTTGCTGGTGAGTTGGTTTCCACCTGGGTAGGAGCGAAGTAGTTTTCCGGTGGGATCGAGAACTTGGACTTGTTTCATGCCGTAGTGTGCAACGTAGAGGTTACCTTTGGCGTCGAGGCACATACCATCGGGTTGGTTGTCTTCCCATTTTCCGCTGGCATTTTTCGGGAGGTCTGCGAAGACTTTCATGGGGCCGACTTTCCCTTGTGCAATCACGGGAAATTCGAGAACTCGGTTGAATTGGCTTTCGCCGACGAGAAGTCGTTTGCCGTCTTGAGTCAGGACGATGCCGTTGGGGAATGCGAGACCGGAAGCGACGAGGTGTGTTTTGCCGGCCGTGTCGACGTAGTGGACTGTACCGATGAGGTTATCTTTCCCCGAGTCACCTGGATCGGTGAAGTAGAAACCGCCTTGTGGATCGAGGGTCAAATCGTTGGGGCCTCGCAATGGTTTTCCGTCGCATTCGCTTGAAGCGTGAGGGAGTGGTTTGCCGCTGGGGTCGAGGTGCAACACTGCATGTTGGCTTGCGTCGCAAACGAGGTGCGATCCATCGGCGAGTACTTTATGGCCATTCGGTGCGCCGGTAACCGCGAAATCTGAGTGTTCTCCTTGGAGATTGAATTGCGTTAGGGTTTTGTCCCAAGAGATATACCCTTTGCCGTTATGGTCGAAGACGACCCCTTCGCAGTAGCTTGGTACTTCAAAAAGTTTTTTGGCTTGGACTTTATCGACTGGTGGGAGGTCCTGAGCGGAGATCCTATCGGTACTACCTGGTGAGCTACCTACAGAGATTGGTAGCAGAAGTATTGCTTGGCAAAATGTGCGTTGCAATTTTGAGGGGTGAGATGTTTTGTGCATGGTGGAGAGGTGTTCCTTGTAAGGAGTATGGAGGGGAATGAGAATGGAGTAATCGTGTGGATCGATTCGACACGCTTGCAGCGGATTATAAGCGATAAGGGAGGAGCGAAGATTGCTCGAGGGCTTCTACGACTGCGCTTGTCAGGGAATTCATGGATCCGTTGTTGAGAAGTACAAGGTTGGCGTGGGCTCGTTTTCGGTCGACGGGCCATTGGGAAGCTTCGCGAAGTCGGAAATCGGATTCGGACCAACCGCGTTTTAGGGCTCGTTCGAGCCGAATAGAATCATCAGCATCGACGAACCAGACGACATCGCACGATTTATCCCAGCCAGATTCGTGCAGTAGTGGGATGTCGAGTACGATCCATTCGACGATATTTTCTGCTATGGTTGCGTCGATTTCTTCGCGGATTCTTTGTCGGATGAGAGGATGGGTGATGGCTTCCAATTGTTTTCGACGCGACGTGGATTGTTCTGAGTTACCGAAGACGAGTTGGGCGAGTTGTTTTCGATCGATTGATTCAGAGTTTGGATTGGTCGGATCGTGTTTCGTTAGGATAGAGTTGCCGAAGAGTTCGGTAAGGGCGTTTTGCACATGAGGCAGCTTTAGGACATCGTGTCCGATGCGATCGGCGTGAATGATTTTTGCGCCGTGCGCTTCGAGGATTCGTGTCACTTGGCTTTTGCCGCTGGCGATTCCTCCTGAGACTCCTAAGATACGGGGGCGTTTCATAGCGGTTCGCATTCTGCCCAGTTCTTGCCAGTCTTGATATCGACTTGGACGGGGACGTTCAGGGGCATGACCGTTTCCATATTTCGTCGGACGAGGGCAGCGAGAGCATCGATGTCGTTGGGGGCTACTTCGAAAACAAGTTCGTCGTGGATTTGCAGAAGCATGTTCGCTTGTAGGTTGGCAGATTTCAGTTCGCGATCGATAGCGATCATCGCGAGTTTGATCATATCAGCAGCGGTACCTTGGATGACGGTATTGATAGCCATGCGTTCGGGTTCGAGGAGTTGTTTACGTTTGTTATCTTCTAGTGTTTCGAAATCACGAACACCCTTGAGGATACGTTTTCGACCGGAGAGGGTTTTGACGAACCCATTTTTACGGCAATCGATGAGGGTTTCAGCGATAAAGTTTCTCACGTTCGGGTATTGAGCGAAGTACTCATCGATGAAGCGGGTGGCATCTTCGCGGGAGATGCCGAGTGCTTTTGCGAGTCCGAAAGGGGATTGTCCGTAGAGGATACCGAAGCTGACCGCTTTTGCGCTTCGTCGCATCGATGAGGTAACGTCTTCGAGTGCTACGCCGTGGACTTTAGCCGCCACGGCAGCGTGGATATCGACTCCGGAGCGGAAAGCATTGCAGAAGGCTTCGTCGTTGCTGCAATGAGCGAGGACACGAAGTTCGATTTGAGAGTAATCGGCGGTGAGAAGTTTCCAGTTTGGGTGGCCTGATATAAATGCTGATCGGATCGACTTTCCTTCTGGAGTTCGAACCGGGATATTTTGCAGATTGGGTTCGACGCTGCTGAGGCGACCAGTGGCGGCGATATCTTGTCGGTACGAAGTATGGACTCGATTGGATGTTGGGTTGACGAGGGCAGGTAGTGCATCGACGTAGGTGCTGAGCAGTTTGGAAAGTTGTCTGTACTCAAGCAATTTTGCAGGGAGAGGATGCTCTGCGGCGAGTTCTTCGAGGACTTCGGCGTCGGTGCTGAGACCTGTTTTGGTTTTTTTGACAACGCGGAGTTTGAGTTTATCGAAGAGGATTGCAGAGAGTTGTTTTGGGCTATCGGGATTGAAGGTTTCGCCGGCGAGTTCGAGGACTTCGGAGTGAATCGCGTCGAGTCGGGATTGAAAGTCTGCTTTCAGGGCCGCGAGTCGATCGAGATCGATTGCCACGCCGAGGAATTCCATCGATGCCAAGACATCAATCAGGGGAAGTTCGAGGTTGTAGAGAACCGAGTCGAGGTTTTCACTTTTCAAGCGTGAGAGCATCTCGCCAGCGATTTGGACGGGGATATCTACATCTTCGCACGCATAATGCGCGACGAGATCTAGTGGGACTTTGTCCATGGTCTTTTGAGACTTTCCGGTCCCGATCAGTTCCGTGATAGGTACCGAGTCGACTTCGAGCCAGCGTTTTGCGATATCTCCGAGGTCGTGGTTTCGTCCGCCGGCATCGAGCAGGTAGTCCGCAACCATCGTGTCGAATGCGACATTGTTCAGGGGCATTTGATGAGAGCGCAAGACCAGCAGGTCGAATTTAATATTTTGTCCGATCCATCGGTAATTTGGATCGGCGAGGAGGGGGGCCAAATGCGACCGGACCGATTCAATCGGTAGATTATCTTTTGGGTTGGGGCTGAGGATCGGAATGTAAGCAGCTTGGCCGGGCCCCCATGCGAGGCTGATGCCAACGAGTTGAGCTTGCCGGGCTTTCGTGGAAGTGGTTTCTGTATCGATTGCAATCCACTTGTCGTTCGTCGACTGACATGTTGATAACTCACCGATGAGTTGTTCGAGCATCGTAAGGTCGTTTACGCATCGGTAATTGTCGGTAGGAAGTCTGCGGCGATGGTTGGATTGCAGGTATTGAGTCGATTCGGATTGAATCGGTAGGTTGGGGTCATCCGAGGAGCTCGGCTCGGATACTTGGTTGCTGCGGGTCGATTGCAAAAGGGTTTCGGCGAGTCGGCGGAAGCCGAAGTCGCGAAAGAGTTCTTCGAGTTTTTGTGGGTTGGGTTCGGAGCGTTGCAGGTGGCTCCAATCGTTGGGGACGGGAGTATCGAGACTGAGTCGAACAAGCTGCTGGCTGAGGTACGCTTGATCGCGATGTTCGAGTAGCTTTTCTCGTTTTTTATCCCCTGCAACTTTCTGGATATTGGCGTAGATGTTATCTAAGCTATCGAACTGAGCTAGGAGTTGTTGAGCGGCTTTCGGTCCGATGCTTGGGACTCCCGGAACGTTGTCGACGGAGTCGCCGACCATCGCTTGGAAATCGACGACTTGATCGGGGCGAATAGCCCAGGTTTCCATCAGTTCTTTTTCGCCGAAAAGTTCATTCTTGCGAATATTCAGCATGGAGACCAGCGGGTTGATGAGTTGACGGCAGTCTTTGTCGCTGGTAACCAAGAGGACTCTCGCCTTGCTGTTAGACGCTTGGTGAGCGAGGGTGGCTAGGATGTCGTCGGCTTCGAAACCACCGATGGAGAGGACGGGGATCCCTAGGAGTTCGAGGGCTTGTTGAATCAGTCCGATTTGGCCACGGAGTGCGTCGGGCATCTCTTCTCGGTGGGCTTTGTATTCTGGGTATAGTTTGTTTCTGAAAGTTTCTTCTGAGGCATCGAAAGCGCAGATCAGGTAGGTGGGTTTCCATTGTTGCAGGAGGGTTGAGACATCGCGCAGAAATCCATGTACAGCTCCGACTTCCACGCCGTGCGGGCTGGTCATCGGTGGCAGGGCATGGAAGACTTGATAGATCAGCGAATGCGAATCGACGAGGACAACAAGGTCTCCTGGATTGGGCGATGAGTTCGACTTTGGGGGCGCGGCAGCCTCGGAGGTGGTCGGAGCAGGCTGAGCTATCGGACTTGCTTGAGCCATGGGAGCTGGTTGAGGCGAAGAGGTATCGAACAGCATTGGCTGGTGGAATGCGGGAGCTTTATTGGACTTCGCCATGCGATCTTTCGTCGGATTTTTTTCGTGAGGAATTGGGCAGACAGGGCTTTTATTGTTCGGCTGCGAGCATTTTACACAAGCATTTTACAACTATATCTGAATTTGTAGCGATGGAATGCAGTTCGGGGTTTTTGAGACTTGAAAACCGATCCTTTGGGTGGTGAAAACCGGGGCAAAGGGGGTGCTATGCTGGAAATTTCTTGGTCGTTGGAATACAGTAGAGCGTTCCTACCTTTACTCTCGCCCAAATCAACCTTGGGCTATCTCGAAGAAAACAGGAATTCAATCAGGATGGAAACCGCGTTCCTCTCTCAATCTGCATGGCTTGCAAGTGTTAGCCGTGTCGTTGCTCGTATGGTTCGGCCCGTAGGGCATTCGTTTGTTCGGACACGATTCTTGGCTGTAGCTTTCGTAGCTGTAGGTTTCGTTGCAGTGTTTGGGTGTTTGAGTCAAGCTCAGGATTTGTTCCCTGACAAGGGTCTCGAAGCGGTGGTGCGTCGCGAGGTATTTGAGAAGCGATACAACACCGAGCCGTTGACGGCGGATGACGTCAGGAACATTTCGCAAGTTGTTGGCAAGGGTAAAGGGATTAAGAGTCTCGAGGGATTGCAGCACTGCAAGGCCTTGATGAAGTTGGATTTAGAAAACAATGAGATTGTCGATTTGGGGCCGATTCGGGAATTGAAGTTATTGCAGTCTGTCGATTTGGCCGGCAACAAGCTTCAATCGCTTGAGCCATTGACAGGCTTGGTCGCGATTCAGTATTTGCATATTGCCAACAATGGGATCGAAGACATCAGTCCGTTGAAAGGGATGGTCAAGTTGCAATCGCTTTATGCATCTGGCAACAAGATCAAGAAGCTCGAGCCTGTTTTTGGTTTGAAGAAACTTTGGACGCTTGATGTGGGGGGAAGTCCGGTTGAGGATTTGCAGGGGATCGCGGAATTGCGAGGATTGCAGACGATCAATTTGAAAGGATGCGGAGTGAAGGGACTTGAGTTCGCCAAGTCGATGCGCGAGATGCGATTGGTCATATTGAGTGAGAATCCGGAGGTCGATTTGACCGGACTGATTGAAGCTTGTGAAGCGGATGCCAAGGAGTCACGTCGATTTGCGCCGTTTTTGCGATTATATGTCGACGATTCGATCGTCAAGGATGCTGCAAAGCAAGCTTGGTTTGAGCGTTTGAAAAGTGTTGGGACACGGGTTAATCCACCGGTCAAATAAGGCAATATGCGATTCATTCAACGAGCAAGCTTTGTTCTATCGATTGTTGTACCGGTTTTTGCATTGGCGCAGGAGCCACCGAAGTTTCGTCCCCGGACGGATGCTTGGGGAGCGATCGACGCAGAGGTGTTGCGAGCGGAATTGCGAGCGAGTGTCGATGCGCGGGGGCCTATTAATCCGTTAGCGGATTATGGTCCGCCGAAGCGTGGGACGGATGCCGCAAGCGGTTTGGATGAAGCTAATCTTTTGGATGAAGCCAATACAGCGCCGATGCTTGATGAGGCAGCGAGGAAGCGGCTGCAGGGGGCGACAGCATCGTTATCATCGAAAGATTTGCATGTCGTAACTTTGTTGCCTCCTCCGAAATGGACTGGGGAATTGTCGAAGGTGGTAGTAGCGGATGATGGATTCAGGCCGGCGGTCGATTCAGGCGTAGTGGTTGCAGGTGGATTTGTTCCAGTGGGTGGTGTTCGATTAGCGAATTACAATCAAGTTGATCCGCAAGCAAACATACCGCCGTCGTTGAATGCACCGACGGGATTGCCACCGGTGGGAGTCCCGTCCGGATTGCCTTCGGCTGGGTATCCTGCAACGGGGGTTCCTACAACAGGGTTACCAGCAACAGGATATCCTGTAATGGGTGTGCCAAATACGAGTGTGCCGGTACCGAGTTATCCACCGCCTGGGAGTGTTCCGAGTGGTGTCACTTATGGTGGTACCATTGGGGTAGCACCTGCGACGATGCCCAGCAGTAGTGTACCGACGACAGTGATGCCAGCGCCGCCGTCGTATGTGGTGCCTGTGCAACCGGCTTATCCGCCCGGTGGTACGGTTGGTTATGCGGGGAGTCCGATGCCGACATATTCGAGAGCGGGGACATTTGTCAATTCCGCTCCGTTTGTCAGTCCGCCGCCGGCATCGGTTGATGCGCGTTGGATGGTCTCACCGGCGGTATGGCAGCAGAGTGCCCGTGGTGGTCCCATCCAGACAGGGGGAGGCGTGCCGCCATGTCCTCCGGGGGTTCCGTGTCCACCGGTGGGGGTAAATCCGGCAGGGGGTGGATATGTGGGTGCTGCGTCATCGGTCGTGCCGGCAGGGGCGGTACCGGGGGGTGCGAACCCCTACGGTGCGGCGGGTCAATACGGTGCGCCGGGTCAATACGGTGCACCGGGGCAATACGGTGCACCGGGGCAATACGGCGTAACGGGCGTGGTACCGAATCCGGGTTTGGTGCCTTCGGCGACAGCAAGTCCCTTTGCTTATGCGCCACCTGCGGCGATGCCACCTCAGACGATTTATGCGCCTGCGAACGGTGGGTACCAGCCTTTGGTGGGATTTGGCCAAGGGACGAATGCCCAGTTGGGTCGTGGGCTTTATGGTCAGCCGACGGCTTATGTCGATGGTCAGCCGGTGCGTAATTTCATGCGGTACATCTTCCCGTAACGCACATTGGAATCAGCGAGTTGTGATGAGTTTACCCCGGCGTGTGTATTTGGATCATGCGGCCACGAGTTGGCCTAAGCCGACGGTTGTGTTGGAGGCTTTTCAAGAGAGCTGTCAAGAGTTGGGAGTTGCTGCTGGCCGTGGAGCCTATCGCAGGGCACAGGAGGTTGATCGGGGGATCGATCAAGTTCGTGCGCAGGTGCTTCGATTGGTGGGAGCGAGTCCTCAGGACACGGTCGCTTGGACGAGCAACGGGACGATGGCGATTCATGGAGCGATCCAGAGTCTTTTGTGGCGCAGCGATCTGTCGCAAGTTCATGTTGTAAGTACGGTAACTGAGCACAATAGTGTGTTGCGAACATTGGAAGATATGCATCAGCGTCGCGGGTTGGCTTATAGTTTGGTTGGTTGCGATGCGCGAGGGTGTGTTGATCCTCGGGATGTACGATTAGCATTAAGGCCCGATACTGCGTTGGTTGTGATCAATCATGCCTCGAACGTGACTGGTTTTGTTCAAGATATTGCAGGGATATCCGAGGAGATATCCAAGCAGTCGCGGGTATTTGATAAGCAAGCCGATTCAGGCATCGCCTTGATGGTCGATAGTGCGCAGAGTTTAGGGTATGTCGATTTCGATATGCGGGATTTGGGAGTGGATATTCTCGTCTCTCCTGGTCATAAGGGATTGAGTGGGCCGTTTGGGGTTGGGATGATTGTTGCAGAAGCTTCGATGATTGAACGGATGCGATCGCCATGGATTGGTGGGACGGGTAGGTCGAGCGATTCGCTCGAAGGGCCTTTCGGATGGTGCGAATCGATTGAGTCGGGGAATATCAATGCGCCTGCGATCATGGCTTTGGGGAAAGGGATCGAACATGTATCGAGCGATTCGGCTCGAAGGGTGAAGGAGGCATTTGCTCATTGGCTACGTCGGTTGCTAGAGGCGATTGAGAGCCAGACGAGTTTGCATGTGGTTGGGTATACAAAGGCTTGTGCAGATCAGGTTGATAAGCGGGTGCCGATCGTTAGTTTTGTGAGTGATCAGTATGGGACGCATGAGATGGCGATGATCCTCGATAGTGTTTTTGGAATTGAGTGTCGTTCTGGATTGCATTGTGCGGGTAAGATCCATGAACGCATTGGTAGCAGTGTGGAGAGTGGGACGTTGCGAATGAGTTTTGGACACACGAGCAATGCCTCGGATGTCGAAGCTGCGGTTGAGGGAATTCAAGCGTTGGGAGCTTGTATATGAAAAATCGAGTTGCCGGAATGTTCAAGGATGTTGCAGGGGTAGGTTTTTTGTTTGTGTTGGCATTATTGATGGGGTGTGGTGAAGAGAAAGAAGTCTCGCCGTTGGGGGGGAAGTGGAAGACTGGGGGTGTGGGTGATCGCGATAGTGGCTCAACGGTTATTGGAGAGGTGGATTATCAGCCCAGGATGGTGTTGGACGGATCGGGTTATGGGTGGGTGATGAGTGCGGTGAAGCCTTGGGAGCCGGGAGCAAGTTTGGAGGATATTGCGGAAAGATTTCGGGTAGCGGTTCGGCAGAGCATAGAGTCATTGGATCGAATTTTGATGGATTCTGGGTTGGCGGGCGACGAGGTCGCTTCGGCTCGCTATTCGCGATCGACGTTTTTGAATTACGAAGGGGATCCGAAGAAGGCGTATGATGATCTTGCGGTTGCCCGGGGGTTGGTAGAGAAGAATCCGGGGATAGCAAAAGGTTTCTTGTACACGATCATCTACAACCAGGGGATCACCGCGATGCGTCGTGGGGAGAACGAGAACTGCATCGCTTGTCGTGGAGAGAGTTCGTGCGTTTTGCCGATCAAGTCGGAAGCGGTGCATCAGAATCCTGAGGGTTCGCGTTTAGCGATCAAGCATTTCAAAGAGTATTTGGCGAAATTTCCGCAGGATGGAGAGGTGCGTTGGCTTTTGAACGTGGCTTATATGACGCTCGATGAGCATCCATTGAGTGTACCTGCTGAGTATTTGGTACCGATTGATCGCTATGTGCATCAAGAGCACGGCATAGGGGAATTCAAGGACATTGGCCCGAGTGTTGGGATTGATCGCTTTAATCAAGCAGGTGGTGCGATCATGGACGACTTTGACAACGACGGGGATCTTGATGTCGTCATATCGTCATTTGATCCGACGCAGATGATGGGAGTATATCGCAACGAGGAGTTGAAGCGGTTTACGGATGTGACGAAAGAAGCAGGGGTAGTCAATCAGTTAGGTGGGCTCAATTGCGTGCAGACCGACTACAACAACGATGGTTACTTAGATGTGTTGATTGTTAGGGGGGCTTGGTTGACGTCATCACTTGCGATGCGTCCGAGTTTGCTTAAGAACAACGGCAACATGACGTTTAGTGATGTGACGCAAAGTGCGGGGATGTCTGAGCCGTTGAATTCCATTTCAGCGACTTGGTCCGATTACGATTTGGATGGGTGGGTAGATGTGTTTGTGTGCAGTGAGCAGCAAGAGAACAAGTTGTATCGCAACCGAGGGGATGGGACTTTTGAGAACGTTGCGGTTCGGGCGGGTGTAGCGGGTGGGGAGGGGATGGTATGCAAGGGGGCGACATGGATTGACATCGAGAACGATGGTTGGCCAGATTTGTTTTTGAATCATTTATCGCGTGTGGGGAGTCAGTTGTACCGTAATCGACGCGATGGAACATTTGAAAATGTCACGCGTGAGTTTGGGATCGATGGACCTGTGATGGGTTTTTCGTGTTGGACATGGGATTACAACAATGATGGTTGGCAGGACATTTTCGCCACCAATTATTCCAGAGATGTGGGGTTATGTACTGAGTGGATGGTGGGGAATCGCGATGCTGGAGGTGCCGATAGGCCTAGGAGTCGATTGTACAAGAACGAGGGTGGCAAGCGGTTTGTGGATGTGGCTCAGGAGGTGGGTCTTGATGGGGTTTACATTACGATGGGATCGAATTTCGCGGACTTCGATGGGGATGGTTGGTTGGATTGTTATTTAGGGACAGGGGATCCGAATTTCAGTTCGTTGATCCCGAATCGGATGTTCCGTAATTTGGGAGGGAAGCGATTTGAGGACATCACCGCATCGTCGCGAACAGGAAATTTGCAGAAGGGGCACGGGGTGGCTTGTGGAGATTGGGATCGAGATGGAGCGGTCGACATCTTCATCGAGATGGGTGGGGCGGTTAATGGAGACAAGTACCACAACATACTCTTTGAGAATCCTGGGCATCAGAATTCATGGGTGAGTTTGAAGTGTGTTGGGGGAGTATCGAATCGGGGAGCGATTGGAGCGAGGATCAAGATTGAGACCGACGATCCGCAGTTACCGGTGGTGTATCGGCAGGTAACATCGGGAAGTAGTTTCGGGGCGAATCCGTTAGAGCAGACGATTGGGTTAGGGAAGGCGACGCAGATACGGGGGATAGAGATTATGTGGCCGGCGGGGAGAGAGGATCGCGTACAGCGTGTGCCGGGGCCGATCGGCTTGGGTAGTGTGATGCGGATAGAGGAAGAGAAGTAGAGCGAGCGGTTAGCTAAGTCGAGCGAGGAGGTCAGATCCCCTCATTAATCTCTCTAGAATTTGAAATATCACGAACTAGATAGAATTTAGTTCGTTTTTGATGAGAGAATATCGCTTCCTTCCCCTCGAGATCTACTTGTTTTCGATTGCGTAGTTTTTCATAATCGTCAGACGTTTGCGAAGAGAAGCCCGATTCCGACCTGAGCGGTGTTGCATGGTAGATACATGGTCAAGGCCATAGCTAACACTTAAACTACACTTTCATTACAGCTTGCATCATGGATCAGCCTACACAAGGTTTTTATCAAGAGTTGCGAACGATAGCGTATTCGTTGATAAGGAGAGAGTATCGACTTCATACGTTATCTCCGACCGATTTATTTCACGAGGCCTACGTTCGGGTTGGTGCTCGGATGCATGGGTTAGCGAGCGAGTTCCGCAGTACCAAAGCGTTGTTCATTATCACGATGCGTCGGATTTTGATCGATCATGCGCGTAGGCGTTTGGCACGGGAGCGAGCGCTTAGGAATTGTCTGCTTAACGGTGGAAAGTTTCTTGAAGCGATCGACCTGTGTCCGGAGGGTACCAGTAAAGCCAGTCAGTTGGTGTCGCTCGATGAAGCCTTGGTATTATTCGCCAAGGAGTTTCCTTCGCATGCGAAGGTTGTCGAGAGCAGGTTCTTCGGTGGAATGACGATTCCCGAATGTGCAGAACACTTGGGGAAATCCGAGGCAACGGTTCAGCGTCGTTGGGAATTCTCGAAGGCGTGGTTGAATGCAAAAATCGCAGAGTTAGGTCAGTAGTAATACTTTTGTGAATTGAATGATGCCCACCCCTCCGAATTCCCTAGAAGACGTTTATTTGTATCTCATTGGTTTAGGGAGCGAGAGTGAGCGAGTTCAATGGGTCGAAGCGAATTTGGAGGATAAGCCGGCTTTACGCGAGGAGGTGTTGAAGTTATTAGCAGCTAGGAACATCAAAGGGATACTAGACGAACCTGATCCGCCGTTGTTACAAGCTGGAAAACTGATTGAGGATCTTTCTGGGGAAGAGGTAGGTCCATATTTATTGCTAAAGCTATTGGGCAGTGGCGGGATGGGGGATGTTTACTTGGCTCGTGAGCGCGAGCCGGTCGAGCGGTTGGTAGCGATTAAGTTGCTTCGTTTGGATGTTAATATCCAGGCAGATATGAAGCGGTTCTTGCGAGAGCGGCAGATCATGGGTGGTTTGCAGCACCCGAACATCGCGCAGATCTTTACTGCTGGCTCGACGGAGGATGGTTACTCTTACATCGTGATGGAGTACGTTGAGGGCACGTACTTGGATCGCTTTTGCCGGGAGAGGGCGTTGCCGTTGCGAAAGCGACTCGAGTTATATTTGCAATGTTGTCGTGCCATTGAGCACGCGCATCAAAAGGGGGTTATCCATCGGGATATCAAACCTAGCAACGTGATGGTGACAGAAATCGATGGGGTTGCTACGGTCAAAGTGATTGATTTTGGGATTGCCAAGATTCAAGAGATGGCGGGCGAAGTGGAATCGCGCTCAGCTCGTTCGAGTTACCGTAATGATCTTGTTCGTGCAGTAGGAAGCGACCTGATTACGAAGGGGAATTTATCACCAGGTACACCTCCTTTCATGAGTCCGGAGCAGTGCTCGGGAGATCCTGCGTTGGTCGATACGCGCAGCGACATCTATTCGCTTGGTGCATTACTTTACAATTTGATGACAGATCGGTTGCCGTACGACTGGGAGGAGCGTCCGGAGAACACGATCAGATCATTTTACATGACAGCGATGACGTCGGCTCCGAAGTTACCGAGTCGCTGCGCGCCGCATCTCGAAGGAATGCTGAAGGGCGATCTCGATTCGATCATCGGTATGGCGATGCAGCGAGACTCCGGCAATCGATACGCATCCGTTGGGGAGCTTGTATCGGACCTGAACAATCACCTCGAATATCGCCCGGTACGTGCGAATCCTCTTACGGTTTTGCAGGGTGGGAAGAAGTACTTCCGTCGGCATCGATTAGCATTAGCAGCGGCAGGAGTTGCGATTGCCGGGTTGTTAGTTGGTTTATGTTTGGCGTTGGTTCAAAGTTGGCGGGCTGGAGAGTCCGAGAGGACAGCGAAGTCGCATGCTTATGCGTCCGACATGCTGCTAGCCAATATGGCGATCGCGCAGGGGGACTACGCGATGACTTCGGAAATTTTGGAGCGCAATAGGGAGTCATCGTTCGTCACCGACGTGATAACAGGTAGAGAGATTCAGCGGTTGGATTGGCGATTACTGAAATCACAAGTACCGGATGCTGCTTTGGAATTGCAGCGGTTTGAGGGGAAGATTTATTTCGGGATGGCGATTCCAGATCGTGACGAATTGGCATCGGGAGACAATAAATCGTTCTTGAGGGTATTTAGCCGATTGACGCCCGAGGAGCAACGCCTTGAGATACAGACCGAGCAGAAGGAGATCAATGGACTGGCGTTAAGTCCGGATAACCGTTTGATCGCGACCGCTGGGGACGATGGTACGGTGAAGTTTTGGGATGTGTCTAATGGGAGATTAGAGCGAACGCTGCGGGTTTCGAATAAACAAGTGTTTCAGTGCAAGTGGACGATGGATGGGAGGTACTTCGTAACTGTTGCGAATGAACCCGAAGCGGTGGTTTGGTCGGCAGAAGATTTTCAGATCGTGAAGCGATTTACGTCTAATGGCCGAACGTTGGAGTGCATGGATATCGGGCCGCAGGGGCAGGTTGTTTATGGAAGTCACGACGGTATCGTCCGTCTGGGACAGGTCGATGGCGAGTCGACCGATACGCAGGAATTGACCCTTGTTCCTTATCGGGTGATTAACGCGAATCGATGCTCCACGGTTGTGTTTTCGCCGAGCGGAAAGCTGTTGGGTTTGGGCTTTAATTTTGGCTATATGGTATTGCTTAGAGAGATCAATGGAAAGTTTGAGCCTGTAGAGCGAATACGATTCCCGACGACCGTTACATCGATTGCCTTCAATCGCGATGAATCCCAAGCGATGGTAGGAGAGGAGTCTGGTCGGGTGCATCATTTGAAATTGCGTATGAAGTGGCCCGTCAAATCGACATTGGATTTTAGGTCAAATTTCTTGAGAGAGTATCCTGACTTTAAGACAGGGGATGGACACGATCTGACCAGTCTTTGGGATATCGTCGAAAGCGCTTCTGCAGGGGCGAGCCGCGAGTCGATACCCTTGGACGAGGATCGAATTTTCCTGAAGTTTTCTGTGCCAGTTCCGGTGGTTCAGTTCCCAGAGTCCTACGTGCGGACCTGGTTCGACGAGAGTGGAGAATCTCCATTAGGTTGGTCGGAGATACCTTCGGCGGTGGTGCTCAAGAATGAAGGGGTGGAGTTACAGTTTGCTAATCGCTTTGGTATGTGGACCGATGATGATGCGCTGCGCAGGGAGGGGAGGCTTAACAGCCGGGCGCCTCATCGCTCACGTGTCTCTAGAGTCGTTTGGAGTAGGAACGAAGAGAGTCTTCAAACGTTTTCAGAGGAGGGGGCAGTCTGTTCGATTGACATTAAACGCCTAGGGGCTAGTGCCGTTGAGAGTTCTAACATCATGCAATTCCTTCCCCTGAACAATGGGGAGGTTTTCTTCAATTCCCATGCGCGGCAAGTTTATGTATTGCTTTCGGGGGTAGCTGAAGGGCCGGCTGAAAGGTTATTTACGAAAGGGATGTTGCATAGTATTTCCTCGGACCCAACGCATCCAGATACGGTTTACGGATTTCAAACTGGCGATGATCAAGAACGCCATGATCAAGAACGCCCTGGGGAGAGTAAGGTTTTTCGTTGGGCGTATCGAGACAAAGAACCTGTTGAAGTGCCTCTTCCGAAGCGGGAAGAACGCGTATCGGAATTTCTGGGAGCGACATCGAGTGGACGGTTCGTGCTTCGCTTGCTCACGCCTGCGGCGCAGATCGGCAATCAGGCAGTGAAGTCCTACTTGTATTGTTGGGATCCCAAGGAGCAGAAGAGTGCATGGAGTGTTGACATTCCTGTGGAGGAGGTCCGAGCGTTGGCTCAGTCGCGCGGTGGGCGTTATTTTGCTTTTGCGCTAGATAATGTCGCTTATTTGCTCGATGGGGAGAAAGGGGAGTTGCATGGGAATCTGGATGGGCAGTCGAGTCAGGGGATGCAGCAGCACTTTTCGACGTTGGCTTTCTCGCCCGACGATCGCTACCTCGCTGTGATTTGCGACGACAACTCCCTTCAGTGCGTGCGTGTTTCTGACCGCCGAGGAATTTGGAGGATGCAGATTCCTGGAGGGGATGCTTTATCGATGATCTGGTCAAGAGATGGCAAGACGATTCTGACGGCGGCTAGAGACGGGAAGGTGCGGGGGATAGATGTCGATCTGAGGCAAGTGACGATGGAGTTGAGCTTATTTGATAGAGAATTGGAGCAGATTAAGATTTCTCCTGAGGAAGATTTTCTGTATTTGGTGAATCGAACAGGTTTTTTGTATCGAGTTTCCTGCGGGTCAGCGGGGGCTGGCAATGGCGGAAAGTAGGTCGAGCCGTTGAATTCTTGTGATTTTTAGCTTTTGGGTACGGTTTGCCTTTCGAGGGGCAGAAATCGGAGATTAGGGAAGATATCCCTGCTTGCTCATGCCGATCCATGTTGATTGGCGATAGGGAATCCCCTACTATTTTGAGGGGATCGCACACCCCGGACGACTATATGACGGCCGGGACTCTGGAGATTGGTGCCAGGGTGTAGTGCTGTCACGGTCCTATGACTTCTTGACCTGAAAGTGAAAAGACAAAAATGCGAATTCCGCGAGATCGTTCGAAGTTGGTTCGATGCTTCATGTTGGCTTCGTTAGGGAGCTGTTTTTCGTGGAGTGCACCCTTGCTTCATGGGGAAGAGTTACCTCGCGTTGCGAATGTGTCAGAGCAGCCAGCCGACAATCGAATGATTATTCGAACAGTGCGGAACTTGGTTGAAGAAGGTCATATCTCGCAGAGCAAGATCGACGATCAGGTTTCGAAGCGAGGTTTTGAGTTGTTTCTCAAGCAGGTTGATCCGTTGAAGTCCTACTTCTTGGAAGCGGATGTCAACGAGTTTCGCGAGCAAGAGACTAAGCTTGACGACATGTTGCTCAAGAACAATGTCTCCTTTGCCTACACGGTCTTCAAGCGATACTTGCAACGGCTCAATGAGATCATGCCGATGGTCCATGAGTTGATCGATGCGCCTCAGGATTACGAAGCTGAGGAGTTCATTGAGAGCGATGCGAAAAATATGGTGTACTCCAAGACGATGGAGGAGTTGAAGGATCGTTGGCGGAAGACCATCAAGCTGAACTTCCTCTCAGCTCGGGCTGACGGAGATAAAGATGAAGAGACTCGAGAGAAGCTCCACAAGCGATACCGAACCTATTACAAGATTCGCTCGCAGACCGATGTGTATGAGCTGCTTGAGATGTACTTGACGTCCTTGACCAGTGCGCTCGATCCACATACGAGCTACATGGCTCCACGGGAAAAAGATAATTTCGACATGCAGATTTCCTTGAAGCTCAAGGGGATCGGTGCAACGTTGCGGGCAGATGATGGATCGACGATTGTCGAGATGGTTGTCCCGGGCGGGGCGGCTGACAAGGATGGGCGATTGAAAATCGGTGATGATATTGTCGCTGTTCAGCAAGACGATGGTTCGCCAGCGGTTGAAACGCTCGATATGAAGATTGATGACGTTGTGTCGATGATTCGAGGTGAGGCGGGCACCAAGGTCAAGCTACACGTCAAGCCGAAGGCGGGTGGTGAGCGGCAGATTTACGAGATCACTCGGGCTGTGATCAAGTTGGAGGATAGTGCGGCACAGAGTGAGATTCTTGAGCGAGGTCAGAAGCCAGACGGTACGCCGTACCGTGTTGGGTTTATCAAGTTACCTTCTTTCTATCTCGACATGGAGGGAGCTCGCTCGAAGAAAGAAGATTACCGTCGCACTTCGAAGGATCTCGAAGTTATTTTGAACAAGTTCAATGAGTCGAATGTGGACGTTGTTGTTTTGGATTTAGGACGCAACGGTGGTGGATCGCTTCCTGAAGCGATTCAGGCTACTGGTTTGTTCATCGACTATGGGCCAGTGGTGCAGGTCAAAGATCCCAATGGTCGCGTCACGCCGATGCTCGATGAGAATCGCAGCATTACTTGGAAGGGGCCTTTGGTCGTGAAAATCTCTCAGCTCAGCGCTAGTGCGAGCGAGATTTTCGCGGGAGCGATTCAAGACTACGAGCGAGGCTTGATCGTCGGCGATCCGAAGACACACGGCAAGGGGACGGTACAAACGTTGCTTGATTTGGCTCCTACAACCTTTGGGTTAGGAGCGTCGAAGCCGCAAGGAGCGTTGAAGCTCACTATTCAGCAGTTCTACTTGCCCGATGGCCGCTCGACTCAGTTGGAAGGGGTCTCATCCGACGTGGTATTGCCGTCGATGACAGCCGAGATGGACATATCGGAAAGCGATTTGGATTACCCATTGCCCATGGATAGTGTCAAAGCCCAGCCGCACAAGCATTATTCGATGGTCGATAGTGCATTGAAGGCAGGATTGCAGCAGAAGTCCAGCGAGCGAATCGCACAGAATGACGACTTTGGAAAGTTGCTTGGACGCATAGAAGCGTATCGCAAGCAGAAGGCCGAGACGAAGGTTCCTTTGAAGGAATCCGATTACATGGCGCGTCGAAAAGAGACGAGCATGGAAAAAGAAGAAGAGAAGCAGCTTGATGGAAAAGCAGAGCGTGACAAGGTTTACTTGAGCGACTTCTACAATGAAGAGTTGCTCAATGTGGCGATTGATTACGTCAAGACTTTGCAATCCGAGAATAAGCTAGTGACGAAGTAGTGCGTTCTCATTCGACGCGGTTTCGTGATTGAGTTTGCAGGCCAGTTCAAATACTAGGCCAGTTCAAATACTAGGCTAGTACAAATACTACGAATGATGAGTCGGCGGTGTAGGAATCAGAAGATTGCTACACCGCCGACCTCCTTTTGTGCTTGGGTCTTCTTCTTGTTCCACCAATTGGCATTGTGATGAGTATCGAATCGAGTGAAGCGGCGAATTCTGCGAGCGGTGATGCATCGAAGAGTCGCGGGGGAGTTAGTAAGTGGTGGTGGGGCGTTTGTTTTTGTTTGGTGATGATTTTCGTTGGACGAGGATTGGTTAGTGATATCGATCATCAGATTGCGAATTTCGTTGGGATCGGTTGGGGATTGTTGGCTTGGATTTTTGCGTTGATTGCGACTTGGCGGACGCGAGGTTGGTTTTTGCCATATAAGGTGTTGATCACCATATTGCCGATTTTGGTATGGGGTGTGTTTAGTTTGTTTTACGAGTATACCGGTGTCAGTGGAGAGGTTTTGCCTCAGTTTCGGTTGCGTTCAGTTTGGCGTTGGGAGAAGGTTGTTCGGCCGCAGCGACCGGAACTCAATGAGTCTCGTGCTGTGGAAGATGCGTATAAAGGATTTGAGTTTACGCAGTATCTGGGAAATGAGCGTACGGGGAGCGTGCAAGAGCCGTTGTTTTCAACGGCTTGGGATCAGCGTTTGCCTGAAGAAGTCTGGCGGCGAGAGATAGGTGCAGGTTGGTCTGGATTTGGTGTGGCTCAAGGAATTGCTGTGACGCTTGAGCAAGTTGATCAAGAAGAGTCTCTGACGGCTTTGCGATTATCTGATGGCGCAACATTGTGGCAGGTTAAGCGGCCAGGAAGGCATTTTAACCCGCTTGGTGGACTTGGGCCACGTTCGACGCCGACGTTGGTGCAACGCGATGGGGAGTGGTTGATAGTTGCGTTGACTGCTACCGGGCATTTGATTTGTGCGGAGCTAACGCAGGGTACGGTTCGCTGGGAGCTTTTTCTGCCCGAGATAACGGGTGTCAGCAAGGAAGCGTTTGAGCAGGTTGTATTTTGGGGGCGGAGTGCATCCCCGTTGGTGGTTGAAGGGACCGTGATTGTTCCGGTGGGTGGGACGCGAGATGCTTCGACACGTTGTTCGCTTATGGCGATTGATCTGGCGGATGGGTCGGTGAAATGGAAGGGAGGCAAGGAGCAGGTTTCTTATGCATCCCCTGTTTTGATGCAACTTGAAGGGGTAGAACAAATTGTTAGCGTCAACGAAGGGGTGGTGACGGGGCATGCATTGGATGATGGACGTGAATTGTGGAGTTCGCAGTGGCCGAGCAAATCGGATGCGGACGCTTGTTCGTCGCAACCGGTGCAAGTCGGGAGCGATCGGATTTTGTTTGGCAAGGGGTATGCGCAGGGTTCGAAATTGGTGAAGGTTTCGCGAGCTGAGATCATTGCAGAGAAGGATAAGGGTGGAGAAGGACTAGTTTGGAAAGCGGAAGATGTTTGGGTCAACGCAAGGGTATTGAAGACCAAGTTAACTAGTGCGATTCACGAGGATGGGAAGTTTTATGCGTTGAGTGATGGGATATTGGAGTGCGTGACGGCGGATAGTGGCGAACGCGTGTGGAAGGGCGGTCGCTTTGGCCAGGGGCAATTGTTGCTTGTCAACGGATCGTTGGTGGTATTGAGTGAGGACGGCCGAATTGTGGTAGTAGACAAGCAGAGTGGTAAGTTAATTGCACAGAAGGAAGTTCTTGAGGGGATAACTTGGAATACGTTTGCCGTTGCGGGGCCATATCTGTTGGTAAGAAACGGCACGCAAGCGGTTTGTTTGCGTTCGGCGGCGGGGGAAAGCCTTCAGGGAGGCAAATGATGAGCTCGAGTGAGTTGATTCTGGGGCTTGATCCAGGCTTATCGATTACAGGTTATGGCGTGATCCGTGTGGGGGAGTCGAAGCCCGAGGTGGTCGAGGCTGGGATTTTGAAGATGCGGCGAGATCGTTCTTTACCCGAGCGATTGAAGGAGTTGCATGAGGGGATTGTAGATGTTTTGGGATCGTTTCCGGTAGGGGCCGTAGCGATCGAGCAGTTGTACTCTCATTATGAGCGACCTCGCACAGCGATCTTGATGGGGCATGCGCGCGGGGTGCTCTGTCTTGCGGCTGCAATTGCGGGTATACCTGTGTATTCGTATGAAGCGACGAAAGTCAAGCGGATGCTTACCGGGAATGGGCGAGCGCCGAAGAGTCAGATGCAGCAAGCGATTCGATTGCAGTTGGACTTGGCGGAGCCACCGGATCCTCCGGACGTAGCCGACGCTTTAGCGATCGCGTTGTGTCATCATTTCTCGAAGCAGACGCATACGCAGTTACTCGATTAACAAGCCATTTAGCGAACAAGGAAGAGACTTTTGATTACAAAAATTTCCGGGGAGTTACTAGCACTTGGAGACGATGCGGTAACGTTGGCCAATCCACCGTTTGAGTATGAGATTTCGATCCCGGAGTTTACGCGGCGTCAGTTGCAGGGACTCATCGGCGAGGTGATCTCGTTGCATACGATCCATTACATTGAGGGGAATGCTGCGCAAGGAAGTCGGCTTACTCCTAAGTTAGTTGGATTCCTAACGACTGCAGAGCGGGATTTCTTCGAGTTGTTTTGTTCGGTGGATGGGGTGGGGGTCAAGAAGGCGTTGCGTGCAATGACACGTCCAGTTCAAGATACGGCCGTATTGATTGAGCAGCAAGATGCGAAGGGGTTATCGAGTTTGCCGGGTGTCGGGCCCGCAACTGCTGAGAAGATCATTGCGACTCTGCGTCGCAAGATGCCTCGTTTTGCGTTGCTTGTACGTCGCGAAGAGCCGAGTATTCAGACACAGAAGGCTGGGGTCGTGGAAGAGACGTACCAAGCATTGTTGGTGTTAGGGCATACGGAGTCTGATGCGAGGAGATTGATCGAGCAAGCGGCTTCGGGAGGCAAAAAGTTCAAGGATTCAGAAGCGATGATTCATGCGATCTATCAGCGGCAGACTGGGCAAGCAGAATAGGTGTGAAGATGTTAGGAGCTCCGGAAATCAGTTTACTTGTTCTGCTTGGAATTGCCACGATTGTAGCTTGGCATCCGAAGTCGCGGGTTTATGCGTTTGCCAGTTGGGTTGTGGTAGCGGTCTTGGCAGGGTTGATTGAGCCGCGATTGTATCTGAACAACTTGCCGATGGACTATTCGAAGTTCCTGACCGTTCTGTTGCAGATCGCTATGTTTGGGATGGGTGCGACGCTTACGGTCGAAGACTTCGTTCGGATACTCAAGATGCCCAGAGGGGTATTGGTCGGTGCGGTGTTGCAGTTTTCCGTGATGCCTTTATTGGGGTGGACCGTTTCGCAATTGTTGGGGCTACCTGCGGAATTGGCTTTGGGGATGATTTTGCTCGGTGCGAGTCCTGGCGGGATATCTTCGAACGTCATTACTTATTTGGCGAAGGGGAATGTCGCTTTATCGGTCACGATGACGGCGGTTTCCACGTTATTGGCTCCGGTTATGACACCGTTGATGGTGTACTTGTATGCAAGGCAGAACATTGATGTCGATTACGTGGGGATGTTTTGGAGCATCTTGGCGACGGTTGTCGTCCCCGTGTTATTGGGTTTAGTAGCCAATGGTTTGATGAAGCGATGGAAGATTGATACAGGCAAGGCAGAGCGGTGGCTAGCGATTTTGTCGATGGTGGCAATCTGTTTGATATGTGGGCTTATTTGTGCGAAGAGTCAGGGGCAAATCGCCAAGGTTGGGTTGGTGTTATTGGTGGGGGTGACGATACATAACATCTTTGGATATTTGTTAGGGTATTGGGGGAGTCGGGTTGTTGGGATGAATGAGCAAGACAGTCGCACGATCGCTATCGAGGTTGGGTTGCAAAATGGCGGGATGGCAGCGAATCTGGCGACGGATGTGCTCAAGAATGCTTCTGCGGCGATTGCGCCAGCTTTATTTGCACCGGTGATGAACGTAACCGGTTCGATTCTTGCGGCGATCTGGGCTCAGCAATCGAAGACCGAACAGAAGTAAGGGCTTTTAAGGTCCTCGTTAATCAGAGGTGTTTACGGCTAAACGTTCGTTTTTTTCGAACTCAGATTCGTGGTGCTCCTAGTCGTAACCGTACCCGCAACGCCAATCTGAACCATTCCTGAGGAGCCATCGAGGTTGGTTTCGAATACGCTACTGGAATCAGATCGGAAGTGTTGAACACCACGGGGGGCGGGTAGAGTAACTGCGCAAGTTCCGTTACGAACGGCGAGTAGGCTGGGGAAGAGAAATAGCCAATCTAGGATGCAGATGAAGAATTCCGAGGGAGATCTTCATCGAGAAGGACACTTGACCTTCATATCCCACTCATAACTCTTTAATACGCTTTCCGGCGGCAAGGTTGGACGCATATTTGTGAGAATTGGAGAAGTTGCATGGCCAGGACAAGTGGATTGCGGCGTGGTTTTACCTTGGTTGAGTTGCTGGTGGTGATAGCTATCATCGGCATTTTAGTTGGCTTGTTGCTGCCGGCGGTACAAGCGGCACGCGAGGCAGCGAGGCGGATGTCTTGCAGCAACAACATGAAGCAAATTGGATTGGCTTCTTTGAATCACGAGAGCGCCTTTCAACGCTTTCCACCAAGTCTTTTTGTGGATATAGGATTGCCACCGGGTGGACCTGGGCAACCCGGTTCGCCCTATCCTGGCGTTGTACATTCTTGGTCGGTGTTTCTGCTTCCTTATATGGAACAAGGAAGTCTGTATCAGCAGTACAACATGAAGTTTCCTTGGTTCTCCACGCCATTGATCATTCCGGGTACACCGGACAATCAGGCTGTGTTGCGAACTCCCATTCCTGGATTTATTTGCCCATCGAGTCCAGGCGGTGCTTCGCGGACCGTTTCAGGCACATTTACTTTTGGGGTAACACTTCCGTTTCAGAACCTCGCGGTGACCGATTATGCGACTTGCAGTTCGATCAATCCTGGGAGTATTACGTTCTTTGGGTATCCATCTGGAACTACGCAGAACGATTTGTTTAGTGCACTTGCTCCTGAAGTCAAGGGTACGGGTGCCCAGCCGTTGCTAGGTCAATCCCCGCGTAAATCGAGTCGAATTGCGGACATCTTGGACGGGACAAGTCGAACGATTTTGATGTGTGAGGACGCTGGAAGGCCAGATCTTTGGATTCAGGGAAAGATTGTCCAAACTCCGAAGTTGAGCGATGGGGGTTGGGGGCACCATGAGAACGACTATGGTCTAGATGGAGCGATCAGCGGATCGAGGACATCACCAGGAAACTGTGTGATCAATTGCCATAACGACAACGAGACCTATTCGTTTCATGGTAGCGGAGCGATGCATGCGATGGCGGATGGAAGTGTGCAGTTTACGAGTGCAAACATCTCACCGCAGGTTTACGCAGCACTTTTGACAGCTCGAGGTTCTGGGATGACGGCAGCTGAGTTGACTCCTTCTGCTTCGGATGAGTAACTACGGCACATTTGTCTGAGTCGTATTTGCAAAGAGTTTGTGAGTGATTTTTAGAAGCTTCGGAGCGCAATTCCAGATGGTATGCATATCGCGATCGGTGTTATGTTTCATAGCCTTGTTTTGTTCATTGACTCTACAGGGTTGTTCGGGCAAGGCGAGCAAGGCGGTTCCTTCGGGTGGGATTTTAAAGACTACGAAGGGGGAGCCTTGCGTGGGGGCATTGATTGTGTTGCATCCGTTGGAGAAGGCGCGGGTGAATGATCCGAAGCCTGTAGCCACGGCGGATGCGAATGGTAATTTCGTTTTGCGTACGCATACGCAGGATGATGGGGCGGAGCCTGGTGAATATGGCGTGACTGTCGTGTGGCTGGGTGCCGCGGCTGGAGCCAAAGAGTTTTCGCTTTCATCCGAGTCGGGGGGAGGAGCCACGGATCGACTTTCTGGTCGATATGGAAATCCGAAAGAGCCAAAAATAAAGATCACTATTCCGGCGAATGGGGATAAGAATCTCGATATTAAGGTGGAGTGATGCAGGTCGGAATATGAGGTGATCTCAGGTGCAATTTACTTGTTAGACCTTTTGTGTGGGAGCAGATCGTTTTGAGTGCAACGGGTATTTTCTTGAGTAGCTTCGACCGCCGGTTCGCAAGATAAATCCTTGAATTTCAAGGACACTGAGAGTGCTGAGGACGCGGGACACGGGGAGACCGGACTGAAGGACAATTTGGTCGATATCGCTGGCATGCCCTTCGATCGCTTGGAGGACTTGCCGTTCGACTTCATTTAGGGTTAGTTCGTTGGGTTGTTGAATGTTCTCGCCGGTGGATATCTCGACTGTTCGTGAAAGAGGTCCGAGATGTTCCATGATGTCTTCGGCGTCTTGGACCAAGATCGCTCCGTCGCGAATCAACCTGTTGCTACCACGTGACGTCGGCGCACTGGCTTGGCCGGGGACTGCAAACACATCGCGGCCTTGTTCGCCGGCGTGCCGGGCGGTAATAAGCGATCCGGAGCGATCGGCTGCTTCGACGACAACGATACCCAAGCTCAATCCGCTGATGATGCGGTTTCGTTGTGGGAATACTCCCGCCTTCGGTTTTGCTTTCGGGGGTGTTTCGCTCAACAAGACTCCTTGATCGGCGATTCGCTGCGCGAGATCTTTATGTTCGGGCGGGTAGATCTCCGTCAGGCTGCTTCCCAGGACGGCGATGGTTCTACCGCCGTTCTCGAGGGCTTTTCGGTGGCAGACCCCATCGATACCACGAGCAAGACCGCTGACGATGGTGCAGCCGAATGAGCACAGGCCTTTGGTAAGGCGTTCGGCCATGTATCGGCCATAAGCGGTCGCGTGCCGGGTTCCTACCATACCGATAGAAAGTTGGTCTTCTGGGGTGAAGGTACCTTTCATGTACAGCAGTACCGGCGGGTCAGGGATTTCACTAAGGAGAGTTGGGATGCGTGGGTCGGCGGGATAAAGGATGTCGATCTTTTCTTGTCGGCAAATCTCTAGGACTTCATCGGTGCGTTGAAGCAATGCCGGGTTGCGGATATTGCTTGCGAGTTTTGGCCCAACTCTGGGTACTTCGCCAAGGTCTCTTAGGGTGGCGGCCAGGACGGTTGAGGGGGCCCCGAAGCGATGGATCAAGCTGGCCATGATGCGGGTGCCTACCCCGTCGACGAGGGAGAGTTGCAAAAAGGCGAATTTTTCGGACTCGGGTAATGCCGCGAGAGTTACGTGGTTTTCAAGTAGATCGAGTTCGCATTCTTCTGAGTCGTTCATATGGGTGTCGCTTCGCAGAAAAGGCATGAGTGCTTTTTGGGTAACTCATATCTTTGTCTGGGGCTGTGACACCTCTGGTCACGAGGGAGCGTGTCAAGTAGTTTTACGGTGGATTTTCAGCAAGAAGATTCGCAACGCCGGACGAGAAGAGAGTTGCCGATCTGAAGGGCGTTGATTCGAGTGGGCTGATTCGAGGGATGGCGTCGAGAGAGCTGAGTGACGCCGATTGCGAGAGAATTGCAGACGGGTAGTGTATTCAGACGAATCACAAACGCCAGGACTCAGCAGAGTCCTGGCGTATTGCGTATGATCCACGGACGGCTATTTGCCGAACGTGAAGGTTGTCACTTGGTGGAATTTTTCCCCTGGTCGCAGAACCGTGCTAGGGAAGCTTGGCTGGTTAGGGGAATCTGGATAGTGTTGAGTTTCGAGGCAGAAGGCTTCGTGGGTTTTGAATCCGGCGTTACCTGGTTTGCCATCGAGGAAGTTTCCGGTGTAGAGTTGGATACCGGGTTGGGTGGTTTTGATGCTCAGAGTCCGGCCACTTGCTGGATCGACGACTTTCGCTGCATCGCGAAGTTCACCCGCTTTTCCTTTGACGACGAAGCAGTGGTCGTAGCCGTTGGTTTCCTTGAGTTGTGCGATTCGTTCACCGATTTTGTGAGAGGTGGTGAAATCCAACGGGGTGCCAGCAACAGGTGCTAGAACACCTTTAGGAATCATCGACTCATCGACGGGAAGATATTGATCGCAAGCGAGTGTCAGTTCGTGTTGGTGGATGGTTCCAGAGCCAGCACCACCCAGATTGAAATAAGCGTGATTGGTGAGATTCAGAACAGTTGGCTTATCGGTCGTGGCTTGAAGATCGAGGGTCAAGCAGTTGTTGTTATCCCATCGATATTCGGCGATGGTGGTTAGTGTACCGGGGTAGCCTTCTTCACCATCTGGGCTCACGTAAGTGAATTTCAACCCGACCGAGTTATCCGATTTGACTTCGGCGACTTGCCACATTCGTTTATCGAAACCGACTTCGCCGCCGTGGAGGTGATTCGGACCGTTGTTGACGGCGAGTGAATAGGATTTTCCTTCGAGGGAAAACTTGCCCATGGCAATTCGGTTGCAGAAACGGCCGACGGTTGCACCGAAGTATGGGTGTCGTTCGAGGTATCCACCGATGGAGGAGAAGCCCGCGGTGACGTTGGTTTTCTTGCCGGATCGATCAGGAACATTGATGGAGACGACGATAGCGCCGTAGTCGATCAATTCCACTGTGTTGCCTTGGTTGTTGCTCAAGGTGTAGAGCGTAACTTGTTTTCCATCGGCGGTTTTTCCAAAGGGTTTCTTCTCGATAGTCATGGGTGTTGATAGACGGCTTTCCACAGCAGAGACCATGTCACCAGCGAAGAGGGCCAACGCAGCAAACCCCGAACTGGCAACCAGCATTAAACGACGATTAAGATTGGAGAGTTTCATCGGTAATCCGAAAGAGTGAAAGGTGGGAGGTAAAGGGAAAACATTCAATGATCAGTTTTGTTCCATTGCGGTGTGTTTGACGCGATGGCTTGTTATCAATTTACAAGTGAGTTCGAGCTACCTGTGTCACATCGCATACGTCGAAGTTACATACGTCGAGGTTACATGCGAGACGACCGAGCCGACGTAGCGTCCATTATTCGGACTTCGCGGGTTCAACGCGTCCGAAGAGGTGTCCGCCGACGTTGTCGTGTTTCCAAGTTCCCGCGTATTTTCGATCGTGAAAGACCACGCGAGCCGAGAAAGTCCCCAAGCCTGGGATGGTGATTGAGTCGAGAACGATCATTGGCGTTCTGCCAACCCATTCAAGGGTCACGACGACGGGAACGGTAAGGTCTTTGTTTCCGTATTTGATGCGGGTTTTGATTTCCCAGAGGTTGTCATCCCCCTCTAGTTTCTTGGCGCTTTGGATTTCATAGCGTTCTTCTTCGAGGGCATTGAGCGGTTTGCCATCGATGGTAAATACGCCAGAGAGGGTCGAGCCGGAGAGGTACTTCTCGAATTCCGCGATGGGTGGCTCCTGCTTTTTTGCGGCGGAAGATTTCGATTCAGGTTTTGGATCTTGGGCTCGGGACGCATCGTGCGGCGAGATGCTCAAGAACGCAAGGGTTACAACGAACAGGGGGATGAACCAAGTAGCAACTCTTCGGTTGGAGAAAGTTGATAGCATGAAGTATCCGTATTTCGGAAAAGGGGGAAAGGACGTGATCCGTAGGGCTTTATTCTAACGTGGCATTCCGTGATGGGGTACATGGAATGGGGCAAGAGTAGGCAGGAACTCGGTTTCAGGAGCTCGTTAGAGGTGCCTGAGAAAGTTCATAGCGGCACGAAATTCCGAGGTCGGGTCGGCCGCGAGGTCGCGTTCGATCACATAATCACCTTGGAATCGGTGTTCTTCAAGATTTGCGATAATTCTTGGGAATTCCGCGAGTCCGTGCCCAAGTGGGACTTGGGTCCCACGACCTCGGGCACGGTCTGGAACGCCATCTTTGGCATGAACCAACATGACGTGCTTTGCCACGAGGTTCAGATCATCGAGCGAATAGCCTTGAACGATCAGGTTTCCGGGATTGAGTGTCACCCCGACCGAGCCGTTGGGTAACGAATCGATCAGTTCCCCGAGGGTACTGAGTGGTTCCGCTCCGGTTTCGAGAGCGAGGAATGCTCCGATATGTTGGGAGTAGTGTCCGAGATCTGCAAGGACATTGCGAAGGATTTCGCGCGAGGGGGAATCGGGGGTCGGGTCTATTAAGCCGGCGTTGTTGACCACGACGCGAGCGCCCAAGTCATACGCCAGCTTCATTGCGTTTTTTGTTCCTTCGATGCGCCGATCGAGTTCGTCGGTCGATTCATATCCGCGCCGGGTGGAGAAACGGACGGCAGAGACGCGTAGATTTAAGTCCTCGAGCCATTTGCGGATTTGTCTTAGCCCCGTGCTGTCTACTTCGTTAGGGCGCAATTCGGTTTGAGCACAGATTTCGACCGACTGAGCGCCAAGTTCCGACGCGACTGCAAGTGCTCGTCGAAAGGGGAGTCGCAGTCCTGATAACTGGACGCCGATTCGAATTCCCATTCCTACCATGTTACAATTCCTGCGATGGACGATTGAGCTTAAGATTGACACGTGAGTTTAAGTGAAACAGGGTACAGATCCAAGTCGAAACGGGGC
>CAIJIZ010000013.1 GCA_903820735.1 uncultured Pirellula sp. | reverse complement strand
TCCCACTGTACATTCGAGATGTCGGCGTCGCTTATGGACCTTATCACGAACTGATCGAACGCGCCAAAACTATTTTGCTCGAAACCTCCCCTGCGCTGCTTCGCGAAGCCCAGTTCGACCCGGACTTGCTCGACGAAATCGCTCTGGACCCAAGAGCCTACGATTTTGATCACCCGGTAAACAAACGCCCCAATTACTACTTCGGTCAATGGGATCCGCACCGGATCGACACCAAAGGCTATTACCGCCGGTTTATTCTTCAACAAGTCACCGTCGATGCGCTCATGGCACGAGTGAGCGAAGCCCACGCCCAGGCACATGCACAGACACAAGCTCAAACAAACGGGCAGTCAACCGGGCAAACAATCGGCACGGAAGGTGAGATCGCCACTGAAGAGTTGGTCACCGAAGCCGCAGCGGTCCTTGCTGGAACCATGTTGATGGCTTCCGGGATATCGGGTGCAAGCCCCACCGCGATTGCTTCTACGACAAGCCTCGGCGATTTAATGGGACATATCGCAAAGTACAGGGATGCGTTTTACGAAGAGTTCTTGCAACACTTGCCAAAAGGCGAGCACCGCAATCGGCTTGAGTCCGAAGCCCAGATTCGTCGGCAACCGCTCGGGGGTGCACGGCAAGAACTCAACACGACTCTCGGAAGGCTGCGAGCCGCGCAAGTCGAGCGAATTCAAGTCGCACGAATTTTCGCACGGATGGGGAGTGCCAAGGCTGCGAAAGAGGAGTCCGATGACGTCCAAGTCCCATCGGCAAGAATTCTGTGTCGAATCGATTGCTTGCTCACCACCGGCAATCAGTTATTGCGCCATGGAGAGATCGAAAAAGCCGCCGAGATCCCCGAACAGATCGACGAGTGGATCCAGCGAGGGATCGCTTGCGGTGCTCTTGTCGACCCTTGGAATATCCTTGGATTCGCTGGGAATTTCAACCGGTTCGTCGGATCGGATGCGACCGTTATCGATGATCGCGTACACGAATTGGTGCAAATCATGGAGCAGACTTTCGCTCTGCTTTCCCGAATCTGGCGAGAAGCCGCTGCGCGTGATCAGGATGAGTTATGCAATGCCACCGAAAAGAAATTCCGCCAGATGGCGGAATGGTGGCGTCAGTATGCAGCGCACGAAGTCAGCGACATCCACGCGACCGATCCAAAAATAACCCTCGAGTCCTCGGAGTTGGTCGCCCGAGCACTTCGGCTCTGGCATCGCGGAGGTGCTGCCGCCGGAGATTTGAAATTCTGGACGCCGCACGCATCCCTCTTCGACTCCCCTAAAGCTTACGCATTGGTCATCGAAGCCTTGCTCGACCGCGATGACTTCGTCGGCGCAAAAGCCTTGCTCATCCATTGGCTCTACCAATCCGACCGCGTGGGATTAACCAGCGGATCGATCACCTATTCAGACTTGGCGCGCCGCTGGATCGAAAGACTGCTTACCACGGATCAAATCGCTCAACGAGGCCCCCAAGCAACATGGGCTTTAATCGAGAACTTCTTTGATTTACTCGAAGCCAACGCAGAACGATTCTGGCTTCCGCCCGTTTTTCAATTGGG
>CAIJIZ010000012.1 GCA_903820735.1 uncultured Pirellula sp. | reverse complement strand
TGGGAAACTTAGCGTTGCACGCGGGCCGATCCACCCTTGGCTAGCGTCTCGACTTCTGGCAGCTTCGCCATCGTCGTATCACCAGGGAACGTGGTCAGCAAGGCACCGTGGGCCCAGCCAAGCCGCAAGGCTTGTTCGGCTTCTTTGCCTGCAAGCATGCCATAGATCAAACCTGCTGCGAATCCGTCACCACCGCCGATACGGTCGATCACATCGAGTTGCATCGTTGGGCTGACGTAGCGTTTTCCATCGTACCACAGTACAGCGGCCCATTCATGGCGATTGGTCGAACGGACTTCGCGTAGTGTCGTAGCAACCATTTTGACGTTGGGGAACTTTTCAATGGTGCGATCGATCATGTTGAAGAACGCGTCGGGATCGAGCTCCGACTTGTGCTCCACATCTTGGCCTTCGATTCCAAGGCTCTTTTGCAAGTCTTCTTCGTTACCGACCAAGACGTCGACATGCTTGACGATCTTACCGACCATCTCTTGTCCCTTGGCCAATCCGCCAATTGCAGCCCAGATCTTGGCGCGGTAGTTCAAGTCGAAGGATGTCACGCAACCGGCTTCCTTCGCGGCTTGCATCCCTTCGATGATCAATTCTGAAGTCGTGTTGGAGAGAGCTGCGAAAATCCCGCCGGAGTGGAACCAACGAACTCCGCTGCCGAAGATTTCCTTCCAGTTGAAGTCACCTGGTTTGAGCAACGCACCTGCTTCGTTCGCACGGTTGTAATAGACCACTGGAGGACGAACACCTTGGCCCCGGTCACTGTAGACCGTAGCAATGTTCGGTCCACGGACCCCATCGTGCTCAAAGTGCTTGTAAAAGGTCTTCACTCCCATTTCTCGCACGCGGGTTTGTACCAGCTCACCGATCCCGTAGTTGACCATCGCGGTAGCAACTGCGGTGTTCAGACCGAAGCAGTCCGAAAGGTTTGCTGCGACGTTGTATTCGCCACCGGAGACGTGCACATCGAAGTTCCTCGCTTTGCGGAACGGCAAAATGCCGGGATCAAGTCGGTGGACGAGAGCCCCGAGCGAAAGAAAATCCAAATCGCATTTATCCGTTCGAATCGCAAGCTTAGCCATGGTTACTCCTCAATGCACAGAAATTGGTTAATGCACAGAAATTGGTTCGTGCACGAAAACAGGGTGAATGAAAAAAATCGTTCTTGGATAGTGAATCGCAAACGCAGGGTAGCTCGCAAACAGCAGTAGTTTGTCGAATTGATTAAATCGTAGTAGAGGAAAAACCGCCGTCGATGACCAAGTTATGGCCGGTGACGAACGACGAAGCGGTCGCGGATGCTAGAAAAACAATCGAACCGGCTAATTCGTGAGCGTATCCGAATCGAGCCATGGGGGTGTGATTGATGATCTGCGCCCCGCGAGGAGCCAGACTTCCATCTGGATTGTACAGTAAGCTCCTATTCTGATCGGCAGGGAAGAAGCCGGGGCTGATGCAGTTGACTCGAATGCCTCTTGGAGCCCACTCTCTAGCGAGAAACTGCGTGAAGTTGATCACAGCTGCTTTCGCGGCAGAATAAGCGACGACGCGGGAAAGAGGTGTGATACCGGACATGGATGCGACATTGATGATGCTTCCACTGTTCCGCAATAGCATCGTCTCTCCGAAGACTTGGCAAGGCAGTACCGTTCCGCCGATCAAATTCAAGTCGAAGACTTGTTGCCAAGCATCGAGGGACAGGTGGCAGAAGTCATCGCCTGGCTGCAACGTTGCACCGGGTTGATTCCCACCGGCAGCGTTGATCAAGATATCCACGGGGCCCATTGTCTTTTCTACGTGATCCCGGGCTTTCATCAATGATTCGCGGTTCAGGGCATCGGCGGATACGAATATCCCCTGCCCTCCTTCACGTCGAATCGTCTCGGCCCGTTCCATGCCACGCTCGGCGTTTCGGCCCATGACAGCCACACTCGCACCGGCAGCGCCCAGCGCGCTCGCCATGGCTCCTCCGAGGGCTCCCGTGCCACCAAGCACCACGGCCACCTGATTTTCCAGCGAAAATAAACTTTCTAAACCCATGCTAGCACTCAACTTCGGTCAAAGGTCAGCGAAATTCCCCGCCTTCAATTGGAAGTCAATTAGGGTGAGCTGACAAGGGGCTGGATGGGAACTTTTACCGGCAAAAACCTACGGATCCTTCGCTTACGAGTCGCGCCCAATGAAGCTTGTGCGGTGCGTAAAAACCCACATGGAACGGTAAACATCGCAGCGCGAAGTGCATCGGCTGAACCTTCAAAAAAGATCACCGCGTCCATCGTCTTGGATGGCAATTGGATTTCGAGACTCCTCGAACCGAGGCAGGCAATCGCTCTCGAAACCCTCGCGGGATCTTCCTCAAACCCTAACACTCCAGCACCGATTTTTAGCTCGATGTTTAGTTTTCGAGAAGCTTGTATTAAGCCACCTCAGTCGCTCTATGCGCCGCGTTTGGCGTCAGTAACTTTCGCCCCCATCGCTGTAATCAGACAGGTGTTTCCTGTCTATTTTATTTCTCATGTGGAGTGAAAACATGAAAAGGTTGAGCCTGATCAACGCCCGATCATCGTCCAACGTAATGCGTGGC
>CAIJIZ010000011.1 GCA_903820735.1 uncultured Pirellula sp. | reverse complement strand
TTTCGACCAAACCCTCACCCCCGCGCTCCGGGCACAGGCCAAGCTGGCCGTGAAGGATGAATATACCTTCGATTTCCTAGAACTGGCCGAAGAACACAGCGAACGAGAGCTTGAGCGGGCTCTCATCACCCGCGTCGAAGACTTCCTGCGCGCCATGGGTGGCTTGTTTGCCTTCATGGGCAGCCAGTATCGGCTCGAGGTCGATGGCCGGGAGTATTTCTTGGACCTACTGCTGTTCCATCGGCGATTGCGATCTCTGGTGGCCATCGAACTAAAGATTGGCGATTTTCAACCCGAGTTCGTTGGCAAGATGCAGTTCTATCTGACGGCTCTGGATCGACAGGTGCGGCAGGAGGATGAGAACCCGTCCATTGGCATCATCCTATGTAAGGAAAAGAGCCGCACCATCGTCGAGTATGCATTGCATGATGCCAACAAGCCCATCGGCGTGGCGACTTACGAGATCACTCGAACGCTACCCAAAGAACTGAAAGGGCAATTGCCTCGGCCCGAGGATATCGCGGCTTTGCTCGAGGGTTTGGATCCATGAGCCACGCCTACACCGAAGACCAACTCGTCGAACAACCTGCCATCGGGCTCTTTGCTTCCCTCGGCTGGCAAACGACTTCGGCAATGGAAGAAACCTTTGGCACGACCGGCACGCTCGGTCGCGAGACCAAAGGGGAGGTAGTGCTGGTGGAACGTCTGCGAGGTGCACTGACCAAGCTCAATCCAGACCTGCCTCCCGAGGCGATTCAGACCGCCATCGACGACCTCGCCCGTGACCGCTCGGCGATGAGCCTTGAAGCCATCGTTGCGGCCACCGGGTTTTGTGCCACTTACGGTGTTGATTTAGTTGCGATGGAGGCTTTGCCACTGGGAGGAATGGAGCGTCTTTCGGCGATCGAAAACGCCATCGATGCGATGATCAGTCCGGATGATCGTCGGCGCGAGTTCTTTGGTCACGACAAGTATGTTGGAATACTCTATCGAGCGGTGAAGCCAGACCCAGCGGCGGTAGAGTTTTCTATACGAGTGGCAGGCATTGCAACGCTTGCTGGTGCTATCCGCGCCAAGCTTTGTCCTAATCCGCCCGACATCGCGACCATATTGCAACAAATTGGAGTGGTGCTCGACGAATCGATAACCGGATTGACGATCCGCGAAGAAGGTCCACCAGCGATCAATCTCGCTAAGATCAATTTTGAGGCTCTTGCGGCTCAGTTCAAGGAATCCAAGCACAAGAACACCGACCTTGAGGTACTCAAGGCGGCGATTGCCGCGAGGCTTGGAAAGATGTTGCGACTGAACCGTACTCGCACCGACTTCACAGAAAAGTTTGAAGAGTTGATCGAAAGCTACAACATTGGCAGTCGCAACATCGAGCAACTCTTTGAGGATCTGATGAAATTGTCCCGGAGTCTTGATGCCGAGCAAGAACGCCATGTGCGAGAGAACTTGAGTATCGAAGAACAGGTGATTTTTGACATTCTCACTCGGCCTTCACCAGAGCTAAGCACGGCTGAACGGGAGGAGGTCAAGAAGGTAGCCAGAGAGTTGCTTGGGCGACTCAAGCAGTTACTAGTACTCAATTGGCGACAGAAATCAGCAGCTCGATCGACATTAAAGTTAGCGATCGAGGACACGCTCGATGACGGACTTCCGGACGCTTATTCGTCGGAGATATACAATCAGAAGTGTTCGGCACTCTTTGAACATGTTTATGAGAGCTACCCTGAGCAAAACACGGGAGTTTATGCAGGGGTGGGGTGAAGAATGTTCTTAGTCGCTCTTTGAGGATTTACATTACTCGATACATATTCTTACGAACCGTGGGGCTCCCCAAACTCGAATGCTCACGACGATGCAGCCAGGTCGTCAAAGATCAATCGAACGCCAGGGACGTTCGGGAAGCATCATAATTACCTCTTTTTGAAATCCTGCTATCTGTGGCAATGACGCGATGTCAGTGCCAGATAGAGTGCACCCTATTTGTTGCGTACCCTATTTGTTGCGTAGCGGTGAAGCGACATCTCGGTAAAAAAGCGAACATGCGGCTAGGCTGATCCCCGAACGCCAGTACCTGACGGGCTGCCGATTCTTCTTTGCTCAGGTTCACTACAGGAAGTGAGTCATGGTGAACGACACCGTTCTTGCACCTGAGAAGTTGCGTCCCTATGTGGAGATTGCTGCGATTAGCGAATATCTGAAGGATCAGATACTAAAGTGGGAAACTTGGTACCTCGCTCACACCGAGGAAATCAATGACTTTGAAGGCCTACGTGACAATTTGCATCGGGAGCTGACGGAGCTCCAGGGACGTGAATTTCGCCATTCGGTGCATATTCATGCAATGCGGCACAGCAACATCGCCTTGACCATGGGGACGTACACCGATGCAAGGTTACTGGATACGGCTCAAGCCGTCGAAGCCTACCGTCTTTTCCGATTGAGGATTTGAGACCCAATTCGGTGGCAGATTCGCTTGCACGAACGCTTGCACGAACGCTTGCACGAACGCTTGCACCAAATTGTGTCCAAAAGGGTCGAAATCAGTCCATTACTGGCAACTTGGAGGAAGTAGACGCTCACCCCAGAAAACGAAAAAACCCCAGGGAAAACAAGGTAATCCATGGGGTTTTTGTAGTGGGCGATATTGGACTCGAACCAACGACCTCAACGATGTCAACGTTGCGCTCTAACCAACTGAGCTAACCGCCCGGACATTGTGTTATGGATTGTCGATCGAACGATTGAATTGTCAAGTCCAAGGAATTGGATTCCAGCCGCATTGGTTGCCCAATCGGTACCACCTGTGTATGCTTTGAAGCGTCCGTAGCTTGTAATTCAAACGTTTTTTCCGTTTGGAAGGCTTGGAGGGATTATAACGCCGTCGCTTTCCGAATCGCCATTGACGCTACGGACCGTGATGCTGTAGTGAATCACAGCTTAACCCGTCACGAATAGCCCGATAGCCCGTCACAAGTAGCCCATCGCAGTTTAGCCCGTTATGGATTTGCCTGTCACCGATTTGCCAGCC
>CAIJIZ010000010.1 GCA_903820735.1 uncultured Pirellula sp. | reverse complement strand
CAAAGGACTCTTTGATTACGATGCGCAGGCGGGGATCGGTGCTGCAACTGACGTGGTCAAATTCATGTTGCAGGAGGGGTGATTTCCACGGGTCCTTGGGTTGGAAATCGGAGGCGAGGACGATTTCGTGGGTCATCTCGATATCGGTCCAAGAGACTTTTACGGAAACCTTTGTCGAAAATTCACTCGTTTGTGGATCGAATTTCGGCGGGGTCGTTGCGTATCGAAAGCGGTAATCCCCTCGAACGTGAAATCGTGTTAGCCCGATCTTTTTCTCTCGCGCGAGGGCTTTATCGTCGATTTGAAAGGTTACTTCTCCGAGCTCAATTAATCGTCTCGGGCCGGCAGGTGCGTCGGCTATCCAGGTTGCGAAACGCGATTCTGTTCGTTGGATTGTTGGAGCGTCGGGCTTGGATGCTTCGTCAGCGGATTGCGCGCAAGTTTGATGGATTTGTCCGAGGCAAGCAAAGAGAAGCAGCAGGCCCAAAAGAAACGGTTTTTCAGTGATTGCAGTGAGCATTCAAGGGGTAGGCGATCAAAGGGGAGATCGGACTGAGTCAAGATTAGAGCATAGGGAGTGTTTGGAGCACAAGCAAAGAGGTTGTGTGCTAGTCAGAAAACCCAAACAATATTAAAACTGTGGGTTCCCGACGTAACTTCATGAGGAATTATTCAATGGCAAAACGATCTGAATCCGCGAATCGGCCTGCAGGGACGAAGAAGGCAAAGAAGTCCGTAGGGATGGAGGAGGCGAAGGAGGTCCCGATCAAGGGGAAAGATGTCGATACGATGGCCAAGCTGCAGCGATTGGCTGCGGCGGTCTCGGAGGTTGCCAAAAAGAGGCGTGACCCTTACTTGGATGTTCCATCGCGTTCTTTGTCGAATTCGCAGTTCAACAAGAAGAAGCGTCTTATTGAGATGGGGGCGAAGACCAATCGCCGCGAGCTTTTCAATCTGAACCAAGCTCGTTCCTACATGCAGACGATTTTGGTTGGGAGTGGATGTTCGAGGCTGATTCGCCAAGGAAAATCCACAAGCATTCGGGGCATGTACTACATGCTCAAGAAAACCATTGAGGGGACGAAGGAGAACACGTTCAACGAGCAGGCTGAGTCGGATGCGGTCATTGAAGATTTAGAAGTCATCACCGGAGCGATGCGCGAGGAGTTGCATCTTTATGCCGAGCCGAGAGGGGCATTGGCGGGCCCGGTTGTCTTTATCGATGGTGAGAATGAGCTTGATGCAGGACGTATGGGAGCGGCGGGGTATCCGATTCCGAGCATTGTCGAACCAGATCGAGTTCGGATTAAACGATGCGATGCAAAATTTATCCTTCACGTCGAAAAGGGTACTGTTTGGCAACGGTTTAATGAAGACAAGTTTTGGCAGAAGCACAAGTGCATCGTATCGCACGGAGCCGGTCAACCATCGCGCGGCGTGCGACGGATGTTGCACCGACTGCATAACGAGTTCAATCTGCCTGTGTTCTGTCTTCTAGATAACGACCCTTGGGGATACTACATCTACTCCGTGATCAAGCAAGGTTCGATCAACTTGGCGTTTGAGAGTATGCGGATGGCTATTCCCGATGCGAAGTTTCTTGGGCTGCGAAGTATCGATTATGAACGCTGTCAGTTAAAGGAAGATGTCACGATCAAGTTGGACGATAAGGACAAGAAGCGGGCCAAGCAGATAGCTTCGTATCCTTGGTTTGCCGATAAGAAGCCGTGGCAAGGTGAGATCAAGCAGATGTTGGCGAACGACTTCAAGTTGGAAGTCGAAGCTTTGATTTCTCGCGACATCAGTTATGTCACTGAGAAATACGTTCCGGAGAGATTGCGGGATAACGACTGGCTCGATTGACGCAGTACACATGTAATCTGTTTTAGTGGATGTTAGGCACTTTGATCCGAGGTAGTTGGAAATGGAAACACAAGCGTCCCGAGATTCGCTATCGTTGCAGAGCGTGGTGAAGTTATTACCTGCGGATTACACCCAGAGCCAGGAGGCTCTAGGGGCAGCCGTTAGCCACGGGGGCGTTTCCGATCAACGATTGGTCGACGCCGCGTTGGGGTTAGCCCGAATCTTGCAGCAACGAGCTGCTGCGCTGCAAACACCCCAAGAGCGCAGGCAGCAAGCCGAGTTGGATCGGATGTTGCAACACCCCGAGGACAAGGCGACTTTGACTCAGATCACCGATCAGAGTTTTCGCAGCAATTCCCCTGGTCGAGTGGTCGATCAGATGGTTCACATTCTCGATGTCCAAGGAGTGCCACGTTTCTTTAGCGTGTTCGACCAAGCGTTACTTAAGGGATTCCAATCCTTTGGCGAGTATTTGCCAGGCGTGGCGGTTCCGATGGTCAAGGAGAAGATGCGCAAGGAGACTGCAAATGTGATTTTGCCGGCGGAGGAAGATAAGCTTACCGGGCATTTGCGTGAGCGGACCGCCGAAGGGGTCCGGATGAACGTCAATTTTCTTGGTGAGGCCATTTTGGGTGAGGCGGAGAGCCGCCGTCGGCTTGATCGCTACCTTGCCGCTTTGCAGTTGCCGGAGATCGAATGCGTTTCGATCAAGATCTCCACGTTGTATTCTCAGATTTCGGCGTTGGCTCGCGAGCACACCACTCGGGTCGTCGCAGACCGATTGGAGTTGTTGTATCGGGCTGCGGCTAAGGAAAGTTTTCTTAGGCCTGATGGGAAACGAGTATCGAAGTTCGTGTACTTGGATATGGAGGAGTACCGCGACTTGAGTCTCACGGCGGATATCTTCATGAAGACGCTGGATCGACCTGGGCTAGAGGGAGTCCGGGCGGGGATTGCATTGCAAGCGTATGTTCCTGATTCCGCGTTGGTTCAAGAAGAGATCACTCGTTGGGCTCGGCAGCGAGTTGAGCGGGGAGGTTCGCCGGTTACGATTCGCATAGTCAAAGGTGCGAATATGGAGATGGAGCGAGTTGAAGCATCGCTGAGGGGATGGCCTCAAGCGCCGTATCGATCCAAGTTAGAGACAGATGCGAATTACAAACGGATGCTTCGTTTTGGAATGCAGCCGGAGAACATGCGAGCGGTACAGTTGGGGATTGCTTCGCACAATCTTTTCGATTTATCGTATGCGATGGTCTTAGCCGCTGCCCTTCGTGCTCTCGATAGTGTTCAGTTTGAGATGCTAGAAGGAATGGCAAATCATCAACGTCGTGCGATGCTTGAATTATCAGGCCGCGTGTTGCTTTACGCACCGGCATGTTATCGCGAAGAGTTCATCAATGCGATCGGTTATTTGGTAAGGCGGCTCGATGAGAACACTGGACCTGATAACTTCCTTCGGCACGCATTTCGGATTCAAGTCGGCAGTTCGACTTGGCAAAGACTTGAAAATGGGTTTCTCGAATCGGTACGGTTGATTCCGGAGGTTTCTTGTCAGCCTCGCAGAACTCAGGATCGTCGGGATACTCCTGCGCAACCTTCAAGACCAACGAACTGGCGTCGATTCGTCAATGAACCGGATACCGATTTCTCGTTGATTCAAAATACGCAATGGGCCCAGCAGATCGTTCAACGATGGATTGGTCGTTCGGGTGCCAATGCGACTACTGTTCCTTTATCGTTAGGAGGGGAAGAGGTTCAAGGAGAAGGAGTGGCGATGGAGTCTTTCGATCCATCGCGGCCTGGGGTGGTATCGGTTAGATACAGACAGGCGGATGCCGTTCAAATTGCCAAGGCGCTCGAGGTGTCGAAGTCCGATCGATCCCAATGGGGGGAGCTTTCTCCTGAATCTCGCTATGGCATTCTCAGGCAGGTGGCGCAAGAGCTGAGGATAGCCCGAGGCGAATTGATCGGTGCGGCGATTCTCGATGGAGGCAAGACGATTCTGGAGACCGATCCGGAGGTCAGTGAAGCGATTGATTTCGTCGAGTTTTACGGACGATGTGCATTGGATTTGCAGAAGCGATTCGGTTCGCGAGTTGGTCCTGCGGGACCGGTCGTAGTGATCAGTCCTTGGAATTTCCCGATAGCGATTCCTTGCGGTGGGATAGCAGCTGCGTTGGCGGCGGGCAATACGGTTATTCTCAAACCTGCATCCGACACAGTATTACCGGCTTATTTGCTATGCGAATGTTTTTGGCGAGGCGGAGTTCCGCGAGAGGCGTTGCAGTTTCTGCCGGCAAGTGGTTCGTCGATTAGTAAGTATCTGCTCAGTGACCCATCGGTTGCCAAGGTGATTCTTACGGGAGGAACCGATACCGCGCTGCGAATTTTGGAAGCGAATCCGCGAACACAGCTGTTTGCCGAGACAGGCGGGAAGAATGGGACAATTATCAGCGGCTTGTCCGATCGCGATTTGGCGATGAAGAACTTGCTCCATAGTGCGTTTTCGCATTCGGGGCAGAAGTGTTCTGCCACCAGTTTGGCTCTTCTGGAGCGAGAAGTCTTTCAGAGCAAAGAGTTTCAAGAGCAGTTTGTCGATGCAGTGCAGTCGCTCAAGGTTGGTTCTGCATGGGATTTGTCTACCAAGGTTGGGCCGTTGATTCGTCCCCCCAGCGGTGACTTGTTGCGTGGGATCAAGGAGCTGGAACGGGGAGAGAAGTGGTTGGTCATGCCGACCCAAGTTGGGGATAACCCTGGACTTTACAGCCCTGGAGTAAAGTGGAATGTCTCTCCCGGAAGTTTCACACATTGCACCGAGTTGTTCGGACCTGTGCTCGGGGTGATGGGATACGATCGCTTGGAGCAAGCTATCGATATTGTCAATGCGACAGGCTACGGTTTGACCAGTGGACTTGAATCGCTTGATGATCGCGAGCAGCAGGTTTGGAAGAAGCGAATTAGGGCGGGGAACTTGTACATCAATCGTCCGACGACGGGCGCGGTCGTGTTGCGGCAACCTTTTGGTGGAATGGGCAAAAGCGTCTTCGGTCCGGGGGCGAAAGCAGGTGGACCGAACTATGTGACGATGCTGCATCGATTGGAACCTTCGCAGAGCATCGAGCCACCCGAGAGTGGCGCGAAGCCGCAGTTACCGATGTTGCTCAAGATGTGGGAGAAGCTTGAAGGTTCAAGCAGCTTGCTGTTGGGACTGCCCGGGGTGCATACCAATGATCTATTGAAATTGCGGGTAGCCTTGTTGGCTTTCGACCGTTACGCGAGAGAAGAGATCGCGCTCGAGCACGATCATTTTCGATTGGTAGGGCAAGATAACCATCGACGTTATGTCGCGGTCTCCCCGATGCATATCAGGTACTGCGAAGGAGACTCGTGCTGGGGGTTGCTCGCAAGGTGTGCTGCCAGCGTCGCGGTGGGAGGTGCTGCGGTTGTCAGTGTATCAAGCGAGGTAGAGCATCGCTGGGTCGAAGCATTTGAAAAGTTGACTTTGGGGTGGGCTGGGAAAATCGAATTCATCGAGCAGAGCGAGGATGAGTTGGAATTAGCGATCACTAGCGGTCAGGTTAAGAGGCTTCGTTACGACGGATCGCGTGGGGTTTCGGATCGCATTCGCAAGCTTGCTCCGGAACATTTTGTTTTCGTTGCCGATGAGCCGGTGGCGACGGATGATCACGAGTTGTTGTGGTACGTCTTAGAGCAGAGCGTGTCGCATGATTACCATCGCTACGGGAATCTCGGACCTCGTTCCGAGGAGCCTCGAAGTGCCGTTCTTTAGGGCTTATAGTCAATCTACAGAGAATGGCCATCGCATTGAAGCTCTCCGGAATATTGAACGCGTGGGCCGAATAGGGACACGCGGTGGAGGCAAGCCGGAAAAGGTGCTACAGTCGCTACCTTCCGAGGTTTGAGCAAGGTCGACGCATCTTCTTGGAAACCCTGACTGGAACTTTAACTCCTGCTTGAGGGGGCGCGGGAATAATCCGAGACACAGAGAGGTCATCCTTGGTTCTCGAGAGCTCGTCATGAAAAAGTCCAATTCCCCATCGCTCAAGAGTCGTTTAGCGGTCTTCATCGCATTGGGCGGTTGGCCGTTAGGGGGATATCTTCCGGGGGTGATCGCCCAGGAGTATTCGCTGCCGGGTGTCGGAAATGGGGCTCGGCCTGTAGTCGCGATTAACAACGATTCGGCAGGTGGGATATCGCCGAGGTCTCTTGGGGGATTGGAGGCGAACTTGACCGTCCCAGTTCGGACGCGTCAGCAAGAGTACGATCAGTTAGCGGAGGAGGTTGCGCAATGGGAGAAGCAAACATTGCTGTTGCGCAAAGCGGTACGTATCGTCTCTCCGACGGTTGTGCACATCGAAGCGATCAAAGAGGAGAGTGTGCTTGAGCCAGTTGGAATGAGTTCCAAGGGGGAGCGATCGGTTCCTGAGACACGCAAGGTAGAAGAAGCAGGTTCGGGGGTTGTAGTAGAGGTTAATCAGCGGAATTACGTGGTGACCAATCGACATGTGATTCAATCGGCTAGTCCCCAAAATATTCGAATTGAGACATTCGATGGGGTGCCGTTGCAGATCGTTCGAATATGGGAAGATCCGTCGACCGATTTGGCAGTGATCGATTTGGGTCGCGAGGATTTGCCCGTTGGCAGGATCGGGGATAGTCGAGGGTTAGAAGTCGGCGACCATGTATTTGCTGTGGGGAGTCCATTTGGGTTGAATCACTCGGTTAGTTATGGGATTGTCAGTGCCAAGGGGCGACGGAACTTGGAGCTAGGGACCAAAGCCATCGTCTACCAGGACTTTATCCAGACCGATGCGGCGATCAATCCAGGCAATAGCGGGGGGCCTCTGATGAATATGCGAGGAGAGGTTATCGGCATCAACACCGCGATTGCGAGCAACTCTGGTGGGAATGAGGGAATTGGATTTTCGATCCCCATCAACATCGTGATGACAGTTGCCAAGCAGTTGGTAGAGCAGGGGGAGCTGAAACGATCCTATTTGGGAGTCAGTGTGGAACGAGCGTTTAACGTCGATTCACAGATGGGGGTTCAAGCTTATCGCGCCAAGGGGGCATTCGTAAAGGTTGTAAAACCGAATAGTCCGGCGGAGCTAGCAGGTATCAAGTATGGCGATATCATCTTGGAATTCGATGGTACCCTTGTAGAGAACGATGAGCACTTGGTGCAGTTAGTTGGCTTGACCAGCACAGTTCGTCCCGTTGAAGTAATTGTATTGCGAGAACGATCCAAGCTGTGTATTCCCGTTTCGTTAGCTCAATTGTCGAACCCATAAGCGGGTCATAAAAGCTTCGTTAGGTCTATGGTCAAGTATGGTAGGCCCAAGTTAAAATTCTGCTGCCACAAGTCAGACAGAGGATGACGATCCATGAGTTCATCCCAAAGGTTTTTAACGGGGATGGAAGTATGTTGATTGGACGTGTTTCTGTTGGGAGTATTTCTGTTGGGGGTGTTTCGTCTGCGAGCAATAGACTTTGGGATTCGATTCGAAGCACCCAAGCCAACTTGGTTCGCAAGGCTCTTGTAATTCTTTGTTTGATTGGTTCGCATGGCGAATTACAGAGTCAGGAGAAGCTTGATTCTGGATCGTCCAACTCACCGGTATTTGATCCTAGCGATGGTTCGCAGGTCGCAGCATTGTTGAAGCCATTTCGAGAGGTATCGGAGAAATGGCAGGATGACGTATCGAAGCTTGCGAGTGAAAACGAGGGTAGAGGTGGTCCGGAGCATGTTTTGTTTCTCGGAAGTTCAAGCTTTCGCTTGTGGGATTCGCTTCCTGAGGATCTGTCACCATACTCCGTAATCAAGCGAGCGTATGGAGGAGCGAAATATCGTGACTTGGCCATTTACACTCCCGACTTGATCCGGGGACTTCGGTTTCGAAAAGCGGTGGTGTTTATTGCAAATGACATCACCGGTAAGGACGATGATACCGATCCGGTCGTAGTCGGTAAGTTAGCAAGGCTTGTGGTCGAGCAATTGCGTCGGGAGCAACCCTCAGCGGAGATATATTTGTTAGCTGTAACGCCGACGCCGTCGCGGTATGCGTATTGGCCGAGGATTCAGCAGACGAACCGAGAGCTTCGTTCGATTGCACAGAGTCTTCGGGGGGTGCATTACATCCCAACCTCGTATGCTTTCCTGGATGCAGATGGCGAGCCGAAAGCGGAGTACTTTGTGGAGGACAAGTTGCATTTGAATGCAGCTGGTTATCGGGTATGGGCGGAGTTGATCAAATGCTCGTTGGAGGTGTCCGAATAATCCGATGGGAGGTAACCGTAGCGCTGCGCGTAGCTAGCCCATTCTCGCAAGACCATGGTTTCTTCGTCCGTTGAGAGTTCCAACTTATTGGTTTGATATCCCTTCTCTTCGGATTGCTTGCGCTCCCAAAGTGGACGCATGGAAGATGCTTCTCCCAATCCGAGGTGATCGTAGATTTCGGACATGGTGTCGATGGGATTTGCGACGAAGGCTTCGTAGGAAATATCGATGATATGGCTGTTGGAGATCGTCGGTCGATCTTGTTCGAAGGCGTCGTACATGGACTTTAGAGATTGGAGTACGAATCGCTTTAGGCGATCTTGATCCGAAGGGGCTTGGAGAGCTTGGTGTGCATCGAGTGAAAGCCAAAGCTTCATCGTTGAAGGGTAGATTTTGCGGGGATCTCTGACGATATGGACGAATTTTGCTTCTGGCAGCATTTCGTGAAGGGTTCCCACACGACCGGTATGTGGAGGGCTTTTGAGAAGCAATCTTTTTTTGTTGTGTAGGGTAAGGGCTTTAAGGAACCAAAGGAATTTTCGATTCCAGATGGCCAGGTTTCTCGGAGTGAACTCTGAAGAACTCAACGTGTCGAGGTAAGGGATATCTTCGTTTGGGAAAAGGACTCGAAGATAGGGAGATGGAGCTCCGAGGTTCATCAAAGCGAATTCATCTTCTTGGGGAAGCTTCCATCCGGCTTGCATGTTGTCCATCGGACGACGGTCGGGAATTAAAAATCCGCCGAAGCGTGTGACGAGTTGTTCCGTAAGAAGAAAATGCCAAGGTGCGAAACACTCGTACGTTGTCGGGGTGGCAAATCGGGAGTCTAGGGAGAGGTATTCGTGAAGGAGCGTGGTTCCTGATCGCCAGTGACCGAGGATGAATAGGGGAGGGGCGGTAAGTTGCGTGCGTTCGATTGCGGAACCCCAAGCGAGTTGCTGAGCGAGAGCTAGCATTGCGTTGAAAGGGGTAAATAGGGTGACACCGAGAGCGTGATGCAAGCGGGATGGGCTGACATTCAGTGGATAGCGAGCGAGGGCACTGAACCAAATGTGCGGAGGCATTCCGTGCCAGAATCGTGGCATCCAAGCGGAATATTTCAGTGGTTTATTGGAGTCTGATTTGACCATTTTGAGGTCCGCGAATCGATCTGGACGCTGTTGTACTCGGGCGGTTAGTCTCTTGAGGAGCGTTGTAGCAGGAATAATGCGGCGCATGGAACCCCGTTTACTGCAAGAAGATCCTTAGGGTATGGAAAAACTCACCGAGCAATTTCTCAAGTATCGAAATTTGGTCATGCCAATCGGGATCTTGGGGTGCATTGTTGTTGTGTTGGCCCCATTACCCCCCGCCATTCTTGATTTGCTCTTAGTAAGTAATATTGCTTTATCTGTGCTCGTCTTGCTCACGACGATGGCGGTCGCTGCACCGATTGAGTTCAGTGTATTTCCAAGCGTTCTGTTAGCGACGACGCTGATGCGATTGTCCCTTAATGTAGCAACTACTCGGTTGATTCTAACGCAGGATTCGAGTGGTTCGGCGGCGGTTGCTGGGCAGGTAGTCGAGGGTTTTGGGAATTTCGTCGCAGGGGATAAAGTTGAAGTCGGATTATTGCTGTTCCTGATTATCTTCGTGATTAACTTCGTGGTAATCACCAAGGGAGCGACCCGCATAGGGGAAGTGGCGGCGAGGTTTGCGCTTGATGGGATGCCTGGCAAGCAGTTGGCAATTGACTCGGATTTGAACGCAGGATTGATAGACGCAACTGAAGCGCAGCAGCGTCGATTAGAGGTGACACGCCATGCGGACTTTTATGGTGCGATGGATGGGGCAAGTAAATTTGTTCGGGGGGATGCCGTCGCTGGATTAGTGATCACTGCATTGAATCTCGTCGGCGGTTTCTACGTTGGGATGGCGTATTATGGATTGTCCATAACGCAAGCCGCGACCACGTATAGCAAGTTAACGATTGGGGATGGGTTGGCAACCCAGTTGCCTGCCTTATTGGTTTCCGTTGGCGCGGCGTTATTGACGACACGGTCAGCGCAAAAGAGTGAATTTTCCACGGAGTTCCTTCAGCAGTTATTTGCGAAGCCTTTGCCATTGTTGGTCGCTGGTGGATTCTTGGGATTATTGGTTTTTACCTCGTTGCCCACTATTCCGTTGTTGACTCTCGGAAGCGGCGCTGTCGGGTTGGCTTTTTTGGTGCGTCAGCATCTTCAGCGTGAGTCGACCAGTGCGCAGCGCGACGCGGATCGAGCCCGCGAGAACGCATCGCGACCATCGGAGAAGAAGACGGAAGATTATCTCAATGAAGACATATTGCGACTTGAGTTGGGAGCTGGATTGGTGACACTGGTCGATCCGAAGCGTGGCAGCGACATCATGAAACGCATTACTGCGGTTCGAACAGAGTTGGCAAGTGACTTAGGGATCCTGCTGCCGATGGTACGAATTCGGGACCGGTTAAACCTCCCGAGCTTCACCTATGAAATTTCTTTGCAGGGCAATATCGTTGCCGAGGGATCGTTGGTGCCTGAAAGGCTGCTTGCTGTCGCATCGCGAGAGCGGTCTGCTGTTCTTGATGGAGATCCGGCTAAGGATCCTGCGACGGGGCGGACAGCCTATTGGATTGAGCCAGAGCTTCGAGCGGTTGCTGAGAAGCAGGGGTATCGGGTTCAAGAGTGCTCGCAAGTGATTGCTAATCACTTATCCAAAGTCGCTCAGGAGCATGCGGCGGAGCTGCTCAGTCGGGAGGTGACGAAGCAGTTGATCGATCAGGTGCGCAAGACGCATGCGACGGTGGTCGATGAGTTGATCCCACAGCAGTTAAAGCTTTCAGATATTCAGCAAGTGCTGCGTAATCTGCTTGATGAAGGAGTTCCGATCCGTCCATTGAGTGTGATTTTGGAAGCGTTAGGAGACGTGGCAACGGACCGCAAAGATATCGGCTGGGTGACTGAGAGAGTCCGAGAGCGGCTTGGACGGACGCTTTGTCATCGGCATCGCGATCCGATGCAAAGGATCTTTGCGATCACTCTGGATCCATCGATCGAGGACGCGTTTGCTGCAACGCTTGATGCCCCTGCAAGGCATGGAGTTCATCACGTTTCGCCGACATTAAAGCGAGCTTTGGTGGAACAGTTGCGCGAGACGCTACCGGATCGAGTTTGGCTGAGCAAATCGGTAGTGTTGATGGTCAATCCAGAGATACGGTCACTATTGCGCAGGACATTAAAAGAGTCGTTTCCGCGATTAACGGTACTCTCGACTGCAGAGATAACCCCAGATACGCAGGTCGAATCGATCGCAATTCTTGAGTTTCCCCAGAGCGAAATAGTTCCGACGAGATCGCTGCGAGCGGTGTGATCTGATTGAACTATAATATTGTCCTGAGCGTGTGGCGTTAAAATTCAGAGCGGGGGGGAGCAGGGGATCATGTGTGGAATCGCGGGTGGAGTCTGGTCCTATGAAGCGGAGGGTATTTCGCTCGATCAGCTGCGCGCGATGACTCAGAGCATCCGCCATCGCGGTCCCGATGACGAAGGATTGTGGTTAGCTCCAAGCCGACGCAATGAACTCTTTACCGAGCGGCCGGGTGGGCCGGGGGTCGCATTAGGGTTTCGACGATTATCCATTATCGATTTGGAGACCGGGCGTCAGCCGATGTCCAACGAGGACAGCACGGTTCGGTTGGTCTTCAACGGTGAGATTTATAACTACCGTGAGTTGCGGCACAGGCTGGAAGGTGCCGGTCATCAGTTCGTAAGCCACAGCGATACCGAGACCATTGTTCACCTGTATGAAGATTTGGGGTTGGAGTGTTTTAGCCATCTAAACGGGATGTTTGCGATAGCAATATGGGATTCGAAGTCCGAGCAGTTGGTATTAGCAAGGGATCGATTGGGTAAGAAACCCCTCTACTATTGGCATGACTCAGAGCGACTTTTCTTTGCCAGCGAATTGAAGGCTTTGCGAAAGCTACCGAATTTCCCATCGGAAGTGGATCCTGGAGCGATCGACGCGTACTTGACCTTTTCCTACGTGCCACACCCATGGACGATTCATAAGGGGGTTAAGAAACTACCTCCTGGACATGTCTTGGTATTCAAAGATGGGAAGTCGGAGATTCGATCCTATTGGGATATCGATTGGTCTGCGCAGCGATCGATTGGAATTGAGGAAGCCAAATCTGAGCTTCGGGAGCGACTGACCGAAGCGATTCGCTTGCGGCTTCGCAGCGACGTTCCGTTAGGTGCGTTTCTCTCGGGGGGAATCGATTCATCGCTGGTGGTGGCTTTGGCACAGAAAGAGTTGCAGCGTCCGCTCAAGACATTTTCGATTGGTTTCTCAGAAGCGGATTTTGATGAGACCCAGTATGCGCAGCGTGTAGCGCAGGAGGTGGGTACCGAACATTGTCGGTTTGAAGTGCAAGCCGATTCCGTAGCGATACTCGATGACTTGGTCAGGCATTACGATGAGCCATTTAGCGATTCGAGCGCGATACCGACTTGGTATCTTTGCGAATTGACTAAACAGTCTGTGACGGTGGCTTTGAGTGGTGATGGTGGTGATGAATTATTTGGTGGTTACGAACGTTACCGAGCGTTGCAATTAAGCGAGCGGTTGCAACGATGGCTCCCGAGCAAATGGCTTGCTAACAATCCACTGATCAAGCGTTTACCCGATTCCTCTGCACGCCGATCCTTGGGTCGAAGGATTAGGCGTTTTTGCGAAGCATTGGGGCTTCCACCATCGAAGAGGTATATGAATTGGATTCAAATCTTCGGAGAGGCCAGTCGCTGGCAGATGTATACGGATGCGTTTGCGCAGCAGTTGCCTGACCGCGATCCCTTTGAGTTTCTAGAACAAGCTTGGATGCGAGCGAATCCTAAGCGCCGGGATCCGATGAGTTGTGCGATGGCCGCTGACTTACAAACCTATGTACCATGCGACTTGATGACAAAAGTTGACATGGCTTCGATGCGCCATTCTCTGGAAGCTAGGCAACCATTTCTCGACTACAACTTGGTTCAGTGGGCGATGAGTCTACCGGTGGAGTTCAAGATGCGGCGGGGGCGGGGTAAGTGGTTGCTCTATGAAACCTTCCGTGATGACTTACCCCTGGAGGTATGGAATCGTCCGAAGATGGGTTTTGGTATTCCGATTGCCAAATGGTTTCGCACTTCGCTGAAAGCCAAAGCGGAGGGGGTGTTGCTCGGAGCCGATGCTAGGTGTCATCAATACCTACGTCGAGAAGTGATCGAAGGATTACTCAAGGAGCATATGGAGGGAAGAGCCAACCAAGGGTATCGGTTGTGGAATCTCTTGATGCTTGAGTTATGGCTTCGAGAGTTCAGTTGATTCGCTGTAGCGACGGATTTGCCGAGCGTGATGAGGATCGCGTGGATTGAGAGATTTGCATTTCAGTGAGAGTTCGATCGCTCCATCGCGATTGCCACGGACGAACTCGAGTTCGGCAAGCGTATCGAGGAAAGTATCTGAAGGATCCCGAGCCGTGACTCGTTTCGCCAATTCGTAGCCTCGTTCTACATCCAATTCACATTTTGCACATAGCCAAGCAGCGTTATTCCCGATGAGTAAGTCGTCGGGATAGGTTTCGAGATGCTTGAGCATCGGATCGTAATAGATATGAAACCAGCGTTCGAGAGTTTCGTTCCCGAAGGACTTGCGGATCAACGGGATCGCATCAATAAACGTGTTGATTTCTTCGGGAGACAGGCGGTGAGAAGTAAGAAGCAAACGTTCCGCACGCGCTTCGTCACCTTCGAGAACCGCTTGCCAAAAAGCAGCCGCGAGAGTGTTTGAAAAAATCGAACATAGCCGATTCCAATCCAACATGAAATTGGCCGCCGCTTGTTTGCTGGTATTGGTGCTGATGAAAGCGCTTTGAAGGATTAAGGAGATTTCAAAGATGCAGCTTGCTCGATTCATTTCCGCGACGAGCCCGATTCGCTCTGGGTGTTTTGTTGCAGAGTCGTGGTAAAACGACCCCAAACCCAAAATATTCCAAGACAGGATTGTTTCCATGGTCCAGCTATCAGTCCAAAGGAAAGCGCAAGAGTCCCATTGATTGATCAGTAAGTGCTCTACTTCGGGTTCCAGTTCGGGCCGCATGGCAGGTGGAGTATCTTGGAAAGACTCTGCGAAGTTTGCCCATGGCTTAACTTGCGACGCATGGAGTTGTTGTGCAGCAAGCCAGGCCGTATGTTCACCGCAATCTCGAAGCAATTTAGCTGCACGGGTGTGTAAATAGAAACTTAGCCGTGTGTTGAGTTGAAGGGTTTCATTAGCGATCTCGATTGCTTCGCTGATCCGTCCTAATTTCTTTAGTAAGTGTGCTTTTTCGATGGATGCGTATAGGGAGTTAGGGAAAGCATCCAAGAGGTTTGCAGCGTGCTGTGTTTCTCCCATGGTATTCAAGGCATCGGCTAATTCGCATGCCATGCGGCTGTTGACCGAATCGATGGTTCCATCGGCTGCAAATCGCGTTGAATTCGAGTTTGTTGATTCTTGGGCTGGGGTGATGGTCAGAGCTTGCTGGAGGAGGGGGATTAACGAGTCGATGGTCTTTTCATTGAAAGTGGCTGATTGCGGTTTCCTACCCGCGTTGAGGGCTTCGAGGATTTCGATTCTATCCTCGAGACTTAGATCCGGGCGAGTCCGATGCAATGCATAGTAAACTCGGTAGGCGGAGATTGGGATGAACGGATAGGCTTTTGCGAACATCCTAGACGGAGTCACAGGGGGGGCTGAGATGCTTTGTGGAAATCCAGGTACCTGAGTTGTTTCCTGAGGGGACATCTCCGTATCGGGGTTCCAGTTGCGCAATGCCCGTACCATGGATTCCTTGCGGCGTTCATCGAGTCCAAAACGTTGGAGATGTTGGAAGTAGTCCGTCCATAAGGCCCAACGAGTCTCATCAGGGGAAGAGTCGAATTTTTTAAGGAGTGCATCGAAGACGGCTTTATCGGCGGAGTGTTCTCCAATGCGATGGAACAATGCCATGAAGCGAACGGAAGTTTCGATTCCGTTTGTCAATTCAAGATTTTTCTCTAGCCAAACATCGATTGACTCAGGAGTGCGTTCCTTCAGCCCTTCGAAATCAAGGAGTTCATCGATGCGATTTTGGAGGAATAGCATGTCCCGCCAATTTTTCGGCGAGTTTGCCTTTAGAGCTGCATCGACCGTTTCCTGATCACCAACGATCTGAGCTAAGAGTGCTTTTGCAACCTGTTGATCAGCTTGTTTCGATTTCAAAAGTGGCCCGCGAGCTTGGTAGTAAGCGAGAGCCTCATCGTGGCGGTCCAAGGAT
>CAIJIZ010000009.1 GCA_903820735.1 uncultured Pirellula sp. | reverse complement strand
CAAGTGACTGCAGGAAGGGATTCTCAACAGGTGGTACGCGACTTGTATGACCAAGAATAGGTTTATCAAGTACGAGATTTTCGTGTTTGATCGGGTCGTGACGGAGAGTTTGCAGTTCCGTCAGCGGTCTGATTCGCAAGACCCCGTCGGCGGGTAAGGTAAGTTCGCGAGGAAGAGACTGAATCGTTTTATCGAGCAGTTTGTTGTTCGTTCCAACGGAGGTTAGCCAAGCCCACATCACCCTGCGACCGTCATCGGTTTGAACAGACTCCGGTGCAAAAAAGTCAGTGCGCTGAAACAAGCCCCAAATCGGTTGGTCTTCGCGACGGGCGTTCATCCTTCCATGGAATGTCGGTATGAATTTCTCTTGCTTCGCGTCCCAGTCCCCGAGATAGTACCTGCATCCCATCGGATGGCTTATGCATAGCAACATCCACTTATCGCCAAGTTTAAAGAAGTTCGGACAGGAGACGTCTTCACCGAAAGCGACATCTGAGGGTTGATGCGAGATAAAGTCTCCGACGAGTTCCCAGTTTTGTAGATCCTTGGACTTCATCAATGGCGGATTCTCTCCTCCGGAAATGGCATAGTACGTATCATCGATCAGGAAGCAATCGGGATCCCAGTGGTTGATCTTCGCTTCGGTTCTATCGGAATTCTTGACTTCTACAGCATAGGGTTTGATCCATTCGTTTAAACTTCGATCCTTCGCGATGGCAATCTGATTACGTCCTGAGGCTTGACCGTGATAGATGATCGCTGGCGTGCCATCCTTAGTCGTAAATCCAGTTCCGCTGAACATCCCGTGCCCCGTGAAGGATGGTTGCAACTTCGTAGATTGCCACTCCCAGTGCAACATGTCGGGACTTGTCACATGGATAAAAGAGAATGAGTTCTGATTGTTCCCGCCCCAGGGATGTTGAAGGATATAGTGCAAATGATACTTGCCATCGATACAGAAAGCTGCGTTTGGATCCCCTGGTAGGCTTGGGCCACCCGGATGCATCAAGTGAAACGATAGTTCCGATGGTTCCGAAGCGATATGCGAGAGACTTCTGGAGGCCACCAAGGCAGCGTTTGAACCGTTGAGCACTAACTTGCCTGCTCGGACGAATGCCCCCCCTTGAAGTTGTGTGTGCTTGATTCGGCCTGTGCGTTCCTTCGCCTGCGGATCATCAAAGGTCCACCACGCCCAAGGTGTGACGTCACCTTGTTCTTTGACTCGCAAAGAGCGAATCTGTTGCTCGGTGAGGGCCGAGTCATAAATCCTTGCGTCTGCAATCTCTCCTTCGAAATATTCCTTGACCGATCGATGTCGCGGTCCGATCAGGATCAAACTGTCGGCATGAAACTCTTGAGGGTTTTCGATCGCGTGACGCGAGTAAAGATCCCCGTTTCGATAGACGGTGATCTCCTTGCCTTGATAGCAGATCGCGATTTGAACCATAGGACCTCCTTGCTGCGTTTCGCCAGGGAAGTCTTTCTGGTCGCGGATGGTGCGGCGAAACAAGTCGCTACCTGCCATCCAGCGAGCTTGTTGAATTTCACCGAAGATGATCCCATCAAACCGATCGTCATTGTCATTGATCGTAAGGATCGAGCCTCCTTGCTGGGTGAGATTGGACGGTGAGGCCCAGGCTACAAGGGTCTTGTCTTTTAACGGCTCATTTAGCGGTTCATCGCCATTCGCGAAATCGGATGCACAGAGGCATACTAGGATTGCGATGGAGGCGAATAAGCCGCGATGAATCGCCTTGGTAAGGATTCCTGTGAGCTGATCGGTCATGCGGTATATCCACTTTCAGTACGGTTTGGCTCGGTTGT
>CAIJIZ010000008.1 GCA_903820735.1 uncultured Pirellula sp. | reverse complement strand
TTGCTTAGAGCTTCAGTCAGACGCTGATGCTCGCCAAGCGTACCAAGCCTGAACTTCTTCGATATACCATCCGCGTGAATTGCGTCCATCTTCCTAAATCCTATCAGCCATCGACTGATTCGAACGCTGAAACCAAATCAACCCGGAAATCACCAAAAAGGCTGTGAACACCGCCGCAAGCACCATCCCCAACAAAGGAGGCAAAGGAGCACCTAATACCGCCCAGCGGGCTATGCCTATGCAACTAGCCACAGGATTGGCAGTGTAGAGAATTTGCCAAACCGGACTCAATGCACCCTGTATCCGCTCGTATCCGTAGACCACCGGCGAGATAAACATCCCTATCTGCAACACAAAAGGTAACGCATATCCAACATCGCGATATTGCGCATTGAGCGAACTAAGCCATAAGATCGCTCCAAAACAAAATAGTACCAACCACAGCAACGCTGGCAGCACCCCCCAAACCCTCCACCACTCTACTCCTGCATTTGCCATCGCTACCACAGGAACCAGCAACACAAAACCGACCAGCAAATCAAACAATGCACACATCAGACTCGACAACGGCAAGAGCATCCTGGGAAAATATATCTTCGTGATCACATGCCTGTAGTTCACCAAGGATCCTGTCGCATCCCGCAAACTGTTGTTCACTAACTGCCAAAACAACATCCCAATAAGTATCAAACTCGCATCCCCTAACCGCCCCCCACCCTGCCCGACTACCGTCCTCTGCGTCCCCAAAAAATGAAACAACATCAAAAAGATCAAGGTACCGAGCAACGGTTGAACCAATACCCACAACACTCCCACGAAAACCTGCCGGTATCGAATCAATAAGTCCCGCTTAAAGAAACTGTACAGCAACTCCCGACCTTCCCAAGCCTCCCTCAATTGACCCAAACCCAAAAAATCCGGCTCGCCGTAATACACGAGCTCCTTCCCCCCCTCGCTCCGCTGACTATCCTCCCGAACCACTTCGCCCTTTTCCAACGTTCCACCCTCTGCCTTCCATCCCCAAACAATTCTCAATGATGCATCCCACCCCCCAAGTATATTCCATCCCCCCAAGCTCGATACCACCTACCCTCTTAAACATCCTAAAGCCCCACCTCACACCACCCGGCATATCTTACGCATCCTACCTAACTCGAAAATCTCGAAGAACCGTTCAGTCCCCTACCACCGGACTTCGATCCTTACCAATAAGGACGTTTTCAACACCCGCCAACTCTCCGCACATTCCAATTCCACCAAAGGAGTCCTGGAACTTGTGAAGAATTGCTAGCCATTTTCATTTTGCTACGGAATTCCATGGTGCCACGAATCGCACCAAAACAAAAACTCCGACATACGATTTCCCGTAAACTTCTATCGAGCGCTTGGTTGTGCGCTGCGAGCCTAGCCTCTGCTTGTCTAGCTACTCCTCCCGCCTCCCCTTCTTCAGATCCTGCCAAAGCCCCGTCTGTAGCTACACCGTATTCGTCCACGACTTCACCATCAAGCGAGCCAACTCTAAAGAACTCTGAGCAAAACCCTCCGCTGGCTCTGGTTGCCAACCAAGCATTCCGCAGCAGTCCTCAAGCCAATTTGATAGCCGCTGCCCGATCCGCAAACATCTCTTCTACCGACAAGAAGCCTCTGCTGGCGAAACCGAAATTCTCGGACCAAGAACGCCAAGCCCTTTGCTCGATCTCATTGATAATCGAGAAACAGACTCGCTTCCAGTCTTCCATGAACGCTATTCGATTGCACTATGCGCTCGCGGTCTGCTCGCAAGCCATCGCGCTCAACGACGAACTGCAACAGGAAATCTCCTTGAGACTCGACGATCAGAACGAACTGATCGAACGCGGGATATCGCTTGCTGACCCTACCGCTCTAGATCGCGCCCGAATCGCTGCAAACGACACCAATCTGACTCTCCTTTCCAAACAATCTCGACTTCGATCAGAACTCGCAGCCTTAATCGATCCGCAAAAAGCTTGTTCCTATTCGCCAACCGAACTGGAGTCTCCTTCGCTCGCAATCGACGATCTATGCTCGTTTCAAAATCTTGCACTCCAACAACGACTTGACTTGCACGCTATCCACCTTGCCTCACACCACTTACCGAGCACAAGCGATGCTGCTTGGGAAACCGCACTGCGATTCTGGAATATTCCCAGTACCGCAACCCAGGCGAGAAATCCTCTTGGTCAATCCATGCTCGGTTTCAATCATCTTCGCAAAGACACCTCCACCGCAGATCGACGACGCGCACTTCTCGACCAACTCTACCGCGCGAAAGCATCGGAAATTCAATTAGAGGTCAGCGAAGCGTTTCATGCCCGTGAACTCGCCGCCAAACGCTGGAAACTTGCAGTTGAAACAACCAACTCTTGGCAGACCCGCCTCGAGCAACTGATCGCTCTCGAAGAAGTCAAAGGAACCTTACCGCAGCAAATCGAATCGAAACTCGAAGGGTTTCAATCCAGATCAAGGGAACTCGAACGATTGCTCGAATGGTTTATGGCAGATTGCGATCTTCAATCTGCGATCGGACAAGTCGGCTTTTGGAACACGACGCTCCCTCCAACCTCCACCGCTGTGGTATCAAAGCCGGATAAAGATTCGCTTTCGCTCGAGCATCCAAGCCACACCGAAAAGCACGGCGAATAGCCCAAGTAGGCTGGAATAAACGATCCACGGCTGAGCATCTTTGGGCACCCATAGACCGATCGCATCGATCAAGAATCCGTGCAAAGCGTAACAGAACAGAGCGTTTCGCCCAAAGCACCGAAACAAAGGGACTTCGATCGCAAATCGACGAACTATCGAGTCCCATAGCACAAATAGTCCTAGCGAAAAGCCGGCAGCAAACACCAAGTAAGATAACGTGCCCGCCCGCTGACTCATCATCCAATAGTTCCAACTCCGCTCCTGCCAAGTCGGAGGGGGCACCAAGGGTAACTCCGCCCAC
>CAIJIZ010000007.1 GCA_903820735.1 uncultured Pirellula sp. | reverse complement strand
TGAGGGTGGGAAGAGCACTGGACATCGTTTGAAACTGCTTGCTGCGATACAATCATGAGCAAGGTCTGGAGGATATTTTTCGAACTCCATGTGGTTCGCAAAACACAAACTGCGCGTGTTCACCCACCTCATCCCCCGACCCCTTCTCCTCCCCTGGGAGGAGAAGGGGAGTAACGAATTGATGGGGAATTCTTTGCCTTGGGCTACCAACAAGGGAACTTCTTTCTTGGCGTCTTTGCGTGAGACTTTTGTCCGCGCATCCCACGCGCAATGACGCCTCGCTGCGCTCGTCTTTGCGGCCCGGGAGGACCGCACCACGATAGGACCACCCCACGTAAAAGGACCGCACCACGTAAAAGGACCGCACCACATTTCCCCCACAACCGAGCCGGTTAAGACTGCCCAAGAATCTCACGCAATCGACCTGCTGCTAATCGCCCAATGTGTAACGGTAGCCCCCCGTCACGAAAATGTACGATCGTCTCGGCCCTCGAGTTCCATTCAACCTGATCGATCCGGGACACCTGCAAAATATACGACCGCCCTAACCTTGGAAATGAATCGCTCGGTAACAATTCTTCCCATGTCGCCAAACGACGACGAAAGATGAGTTCAAGGTCCTGATTGCACAAAGCGACCTTCGTGTAGTTGCGCAATGACTCAATCCAACAGATATCAGCAACCTTCAAGACGGCGTTTGATTTTTTGTGCTTGAATGGCACGCTGATGAAATCCTCCAATCGACACTGTTGCATAGTCAGATCAGCGTCCAGCATGTCGTCATCCGAAAACACTCGATGACTCTTAATCCTCCGCTGCGTCAGTAACGACGACTGGTCGCGCAATCGTTCGATCGTATCTTTTAACCTCTCGGGATCGACGGGCTTGACCAGATAATCCGATGCAGCCATCGCGAACGCTTGTACCGCATACTTTTCCCAAGCTGTTACGAAGACAACTTGAGTCAGATCCGAAACACTAGGAAGTAAATCAAAGCCGCATCCGTTTGGCATTTCAATATCCAAGAAGATCACATCCGGTGTTTGCACCGCAAGGAACTCCTTCGCTGCCTTTACACTACCAATCTCGCCAATCACGGCGATCTCTCGGTCGCTAGAGAGTAGCTCACCCATACGGCCTCTTGCAGTTGGTTCATCATCAACGATTAATACATTGAGCATTGATCATTTCGTTTCAACAAAGGAATTTTGCAACAAGCCTAAGGAGTCATCGTGTGGACTAAGTGCAAAGCTGATGCCCCTTGCGCCACCGGAATACGTACCACGACCCGAACCCATCCTCCCTGCAAATTAGGCTCCGAAACCAAATCGACCGTTGCATTCTCACTGCAGATCAACATCAAACGCTTCCGTAATGAGCGGATTCCCGTCGAAGGTGAACGTGTATCGTCGGGCGAAACCCAATGTCCCGTATTGGAAACAATCACCTCGAGTACGCCTGCTATAACCTTGGCGGAAACCTCCACTCTCAATGGGAGTGCACTCGTTAGGCCGCCATAATGTAGAGCATTCTCCAGCAATGGCTGGATTAGCATCGGAGGGACCAGTACCGAGTGAGCAGCACGGTCGCACAGGATCCGACAGTCGAGATTCTCACCAAACCTTGCTTGCTGTATCCCAAGGTACTTCTCGAGCGCATGAAGCTCTCTTGAGAGTGGTTCTAGCGTTCGAGCTTCACCTAGGGTAAACCGTAAATAGTCTGCAAGATCCCGAGTGACATTCTCTACCAAATCCGGATCGTTCTTACTCGCGGCCACCGCGTTGAGCGCATTGAAGAGGAAATGCGGATTGAGTTGCTCCTGCAATTGACGAACCTCAATGGCTCTCGATACCGAATCGGCTTCCATAACCTTGATTCGCAAATCCAGAGCGATTGCTTTGCTATCCGCAAGTTGCAACTCTTTGTTGTACAGATCGCTGATCGATTCCAGGGCAAAGTAAATCGCACACCAAACTACCGCAGAGACCATCCGCGGGACATAAGGTAAATTCGCTTGTGGCTCCGTCCTGAAAAAATCGTTAAATACATGGACGATGAGATAAAGAGAAAAGCCACATGACAAAACTGAAACAATCACAACCATCAACCATCGGGTCATCCGCGGAAGCTCCGCTAGCCGAGTGTACTCGAACAGGAAATAGACCAAGGACGAGACTACGAATAAACTGAAGATTCGCAGGCCGACCTGAATCCATGGGGTTGGCCGATCCGGTTGTAGATGCCAACCCAGTCCGACGGTCGCGACGCCCATCAACGTCCAGAACAGAAATTGGAAAGTCCAGAAGATCGTCTTCCGATACGCAGGCAACACCGATCGGAGCGGGCGTTCCTCTGTTTGGGAAACACCAGAAGTCTTGAGAGTCTGTTGGGATGTCGACATCACCACATTCATTACCGGTTCGCTAAAACAAAAACGATACTACGAATCGCAGGTTTCGAACAAGGGCGATTCGATGCACCCATTTTCAAGGTCCTGATAAGCCTTGGTACATGTCATTGGGTACAAACGGCGTGGTGCAAGTATGGCACTGCGCCCGCTCCCCCGCAACCAGTTCTTCACGGTTAAAACTATTTTGCCAATTCGCGCACAGTTCGTGCGCATTTTTCCCGATTCGTCCCAGTCCTACTTGTCCACTTTTAGGTTTTCTGTGGCGGTCAAGATGCTTGTTTCTATTCCCGTGCGAGAGAACGAGAGCAACGAATTGATGGGGAATCAACCGCATCTCCCGCATGGCGGGAGCAAGGGGCGGGTGGGATGAGGGTGCGAAGAGCACTGGACGACGTTTGAAGCTGCTTGCTGCGATGCAATCAGTAGGGTGTGGTGAAGCGGTCGGCCGATGGTTTACTCAGCCACTTCGACATCCCAAACACCGCCCATTGCATCCGCACGTTTAACCACCGACCGCGAAACCCACCGGCGGTGACTGTTAGCTGTTTGCCCAAAACCTAATTCCCTCCGCTTGGCACCCCTTCTCCCGCGGGCGGGAGCAAGGGGAGTAACGATTAAGTAGGTTTTACCCCTAATTCCCTTGGCTAACCGCGTGAAGCGATCATGGGTACGAATTGATATTCAAAGGCGATAAGCCTTATACGCTTGGCCCCCCTTCTCCCGCGGGCGGCAATACTGTTCGGCACGGAATTTGATTCCGGCGGCAGCGCATTTTCACTTGCTTTGGCACGATATTTGCGCTCTCGGTATATGTTTTTAACATACTGCCAGTTTTGTTCAGAGATGCGTAAT
>CAIJIZ010000006.1 GCA_903820735.1 uncultured Pirellula sp. | reverse complement strand
TTGTATGACGTGGTCGATGCGCGGATGCAAGCGGACTTTCCCGCCAAGTTATCGATGATCCGCAAACTTGGGACGGTCGGACGCCTCTTGGATGTTGGGTGTGGAAAAGGATATTTCGTCGATTACTGTTCTCGTCAGGGGATAGAAGCTCAGGGGATCGATCTTTCCGCATCGGCCATCGAGTATGCGAAAGAACATCATCAAGGTAAGTATTACTGTGGCAAACTAGAGCAAGCCAGCGAATTCGGATTTGGGGATTCCAAAGATTTATTCGACACGATGACGATGTGGGCGACGATCGAACATGTTTCAGATCCCGCTTCGTTGCTGCAAGCAGCGATGTCGCAGTTGAAAGTCGGAGGAATGCTTCATCTTGACACCGGCATTGGAAACGATTGGATGGATCGGTGGCTTCCAGGAAATGTTCAATGGTACGATCCACCCCAACATTTATTTGTATTCTCGGAGCAGGGAATGCGACGCTTGTGCGAACGTGTTGGATTTAAGATCGTGCGTTACACGGGATGTTTCGAGAGAAGTCCTGCGCGATGGTGGATGAGAGTCATCAGGAACGGTGCTGCGACGATGTTGTTCGCAGGCATTGCGTCTGCTTTAGGACTTTCGAAATCGATGAAGCAGACCACCCGATTCCCGATGGGTAATCTCCAAAGTATCAGTTTGCAGCGAACCAGATGATTTCCCGTACATCTGAAACCGATCACCGGGCGTTATTCATGACAGGCAAATGAATTCTCATGCAGAACGATCCAATCGAGACACAGCAGCCATACGCAATTGACTTATCCCAGTATTGTGGCAGTGAAGATTTCCGAGGGAAACTGCGGCGATTGCTGTGGAGCATCGTCCAGTCGACCTTGTTCTATTGGAGTTTTAGCCGAGCGTTTCGATGGCGGCGATTTTTACTACGAATTTTTGGTGCCAGCCTATCGAGTTCTTCGTATGTTTATCGAACGGTACGCGTTCGCGACCCGAAACTTTTGAGTGTTGGCCAGCACGCATCGATTGGCCCGGAAGTCGAGGTCTACAATGTAGACCGGATCGACATAGGGAATCACTGCACGATCAGTATGCAAGCCATGTTGTGCGCTGGCAGTCATGATATTTCCGACCGATTCATGGCATTGACCCATGCGCCCATTCGTGTTGAAGAGGGAGCATGGGTATGTGCAAGGGCATTCGTTGGGCCGGGAGTTGTGATAGGCAAAGGAGCAGTCGTGGCGGCTTGTGCCGTTGTTTCCAAGGACGTCGCGGCTTGGAATGTCGTTGTTGGTAATCCTGCGACATTCAAGAAGGTTAGGCGTATTGAAGTCCCTTCCACGACAGATTAGGGGCAAGGCCAAGGCACTCTTTATTCTTTTTTCCTAAACGTGTGCTTCTTTGTACGAATTCTCACTCGCGACCCTAGCGCCACGGAACGCCCCGCTACGTTCGTAATTGCGGCCCTATCGTGGTGCGGGTCCTACGTGCTGTAGGTCCTACGTGGTGTAGGTCTCCTGGCCCGCAGTCCTCGCAAGTTTCCAAGCACCTTAACTATCGCAACTTGACGCCTCGCTGCGCTCGTGTTTGCGGCCCTATCGTGGTGTGGGTCTCCTGGCCCGCAGTCCGCGCAAGTTTCCAAGCACCTTAACTATTGCAGCTTGACGCCTCGCTGCGCTCGTGTTTGCGGCCCGGGAGGACCGCACCACGTTTCAGACCGCACCACGTTTCAGACCGCACCACGTCTCTAACGCAATACTTTTCACATCCCTAGCTTCTCTGCGTCTTCACGATCGGCACGTCGCAATCCACGAGCGGTATGCGATAGCCCATGGGTTACGCACGGTTGAGAATTTGAAAAACGATTCGAAATCGGATGTCGCCTTGTTGCGAATCGTCGCATCATCGATGAGTGGTTGCGTTGGAAAGGAAAGGTTCTTTCCGAGTGATCGTTGGAGGTAGTAAGGGTAAATGCAGTCGCGAACCTGAAGAATGCTCAGGTGTGGGTTCGGGATGAGGAACTTACCAGTTTGCTGAAGCTGTGTACGAATCGAAGTCGTGCCGGTTTTGGGGATCGCAATGAAGATGCACCGCAGCGGTTCATGAAAAGCTTCATTGAGCAGAAGTGGCTTATCCACCTCTTCTGTTTTGCTAGAAGTCGACTTGGAGGAAAATAAAGCGCACATGGGTAAAGATCGCCCGGGAATTCGGCGATCGACAATCCGTGAATGTGATTACTTTAGGGAGCAACCGAATGAAAAGACCGCTTTTTTCGAGGGGAGAACTCGTTATCCAGCGGAGCAATTAGCAGCAGTCTTTACACCTTGAATGGCAGGGCAGTACCAAAGGCTTTCCTCTTTACAAGATGCTTAAAAGGCACGGATCTATCAACCCCAATTCGGCAAGACTCCGAGGTGTTTTGGGTGGAGGGAATGTTACAATGAAGATAACCGTTCTTTCCTGCTCCAAATTGTCGTTTGGGCGGGCCCGATGCGAAGACACGCCCGGTTGGATCGGAATTTCCGGCGCTTGCCATCCACGGAGATGGATCAAGCGGATTGGGCTCTGTATTCGCTGACCTTTTCACGCATCAAGGACTTTCAGACATGGCCAAGCGAAATTGCAAATTAATCGGGCGTTACAATCGATTTGAGCGATTGGAGCTCAGAACAATGTTAGCGGGGGATTTCAGCTGGAATAATGCCAACTGGGATTCATTGGCCGGCGAACTGGCACCAACAACCAACGCCGGGGCTTATTATGCAATGGATGGGAGTCAGGTTGAATTAAAGTTGGCCAGTAATAAGCTTGTGGTGGGCTATGACCAAGTGTCGGTGGAGCTGCCGGTTGGTTTCCAGGAAGATTTTGGGCTGGGTGGCAGAGCAAGGGTCTATCAGACCAATGAACCGATAACAGCCCAGATGCTCGCAAGTATCGAGCAGATACCTGGGGTTGCTTTCACCGCACCGGTTTATGTATCGGCCTCGACCGGCAGCGAGATGGCGTTGCTTGACGAGTTCATTGTGAAGTTACGGTCAGGAGTATCGGCTGAAGAGTTTTTCGCTGCATTACCGGAGGTAGCGAATTATCGCCCGTTGGAAGGAACGACCGACCAGTACGTTGGTCGTTTTAAAAGTTTTACTGGGCGCAAGGCGTTGGATCGAACGAACTTGCTCAGCGAGCATTTGATGGTCGATTGGGTGGAGCCGAATTTCTACCAGAATTGGGAACGGTATTACACACCGAGTGATCCGCGATATGTCAATCAATGGCATTTAAACAATACCGGTGTTTCGGGTGGGTTGGCTGATGCGGATGTCGATATGCCGGAGGCGTGGGACATCAACCAGGGGGGCTCCTCATCGATAGTCATCGCGATGGTTGACGATGGGATTCAATCAACGCATCCCGATCTGAAAGTTTGGATCAATCCTGGAGAAGTCGCCGGGGATGGAATCGACAACGACGGCAATGGCTGGATCGACGACATCCGTGGATGGAACTTTGTGCTTGGGAACAACCAAACCGAGCCGATGGGTACCGACAAGCACGGCACGGCGGCGGCTGGAGTGGCAGCGGCACCGGGAAACAACATTTTTGGGTTGGTCGGTGCAGCGTATAAATCCAAAGTGATTTCGATCAAGATATTTGATAATGGCAGCGTGGCGAGTACGGCGAATGTCGCGACGGCGTTGCGTTATGCGGCAGGGATCAAAGCGAGTGGAACGGGCACTTGGGATGGCGCTGACATTGTGAACAGCTCCTGGGGAGGTGGGGCTGTATCGGCAACGATCAACGACGCGTTGATCAGTGGTACTACGATTGGCCGCAGTGGGCTTGGGGCAACCTACTTCTTCGCTTCTGGAAATGACTCTGCGTCGTCGGTCAACGAGCCAGCAGCACAATCGGCGAGCATTCCGGGTGTGCTAGCAGTGGGTGCGACGAACAACCGAGGAGAGAGATCCAATTACAGTAATTATGGCGCGACGCTTGATCTTGTAGCACCGAGCAACGACACGCGTGCTGGATACCTTGGTATTGATACAACGGATCGCAAAGGGGCCGACGGTTATGTAATAGGCGATTACACGGGAACAGGTTCGTCGGGCTTCGGAGGAACGTCATCGGCGGCAGCCCTTTCCTCAGGTATCGCAGCCTTGGCCCTCGCGCAAGCCGACGTGCGTGGGGTCAATATATCCCCGGCGAATCTTCGCGACTTGATGCGAAACAACACCGATCTGATCGGCGGTGTTTCTTACAGCACTAGCACCGGAAAAAATGATGAGTTCGGGTATGGGCGAATAAATGCAGCATCTCTCTTGAGGGGCATTGGCAACGCGGAAATCTCGGTGGTCAGCACCACGGCCGAATTGCTAACGGGCTCAAGTTTGAACGTCGGCTCGATTGATGTTGGCCAAACGCTTGACACAACCTTGAGAATTCGGAATCAGGGAACCGAAGGTTTGGTGATCAGTTCGATCACCGTTCCCACTGGTTTCACATTGGTCAACTTTACCCCGAGCAATGTTCCGTCAGGAGGATCGTTGCAGCTTCAGGTACGCTTTAGTCCCACTGCGCCCGGGTCTCATACCGGAAACCTGATTATCAATAACAACGATACCAATGAGACGGCTTACAGCATTCGGTTAAATGGCATCGCGATAGCCCCTAGGATATCCGGCTTGGCGTTCGAGGACTTCAATAACAACGTGTCGTTCGATACTTTTGAACGCGCTATTCCAAACCCTGGTTTTGTCTACCTTGATACCAACAGTAACGCGGTCTTTGACGAAGGCGAATACCAGACCACGATTAATTCAGCGGGTTACTATTCCTTTGTTGTTCCAAATGGAATATATCAGGTACGCGTATCGCAGCCGGGTTGGACGCTAACGAACGCGAATTCCTTTTACACAGCTAATCTTAGCAGCAACGGAAGTGCCGTCAGTAATGTCAACTTTGGCTTGGGGAAAGACGGTCGGCTTTATTCTTTGGTTTACGACGACCTCAACCGAGATGGTTTTTTCAACAACGGCGATGTGCCGCGCCCGAATTTTGTAATCGAAGGTGTAAGGGCGAGCTATTCGAGCACATCCCCCGTAGGCATTCCGGACGAGGGATCTGGGATCTCGACGATCACCGTCCCGGCTAATGGTCCCAACATCAATGACTTGGATGTCTACCTTGACATCTCCCATTCCTACATGGGTGATTTAATGATCACAGTGAGAGCTCCCGACGGTCGCAAAGTTAGGCTTTCGAACAACCACGGGGGGCATGAAAACGGTTACGACAACACTATTTTTGACGACGAAGCAGAGATAGCGATCTCCGAAGGATCAGCACCGTTTAATGGTCGATTTCGACCTGACGGTTCACTCTCTTGGTTTGACGGAAGACTATCTCCTGGAATCTGGGAGCTTGAAGCGCAAGATCAAGCCATGGGAGATGACGGCACCATTAATCGTTGGCGGATGGACTTTAACTCAACTCAATTAGCCACTTCGGATGCCAATGGCTGGGCACTGATGGATGTTGGCTTCGGAACTTCAAACATCAGTATTTCACTTCCAACTGGATGGCGGAATATGGTGCCGAGCGATGGTAAGCATTCGTTCACCTCCAATAGCGGGCCGGTCTTTGGCAAGAACTACGGGATCCGAGATCTTTTCGAACCACCTTCGAACATCTCATTGTCAAATAGTGAGCTTTCCGAGAATGCTGGAGTGAACGCCATGGTCGGATTCCTTAGTTCGACCGACCCGGATGTGGGTGATACCTTCACCTACTCGTTAGTTGCCGGAGTCGGCGCTACGGATAATGCAGCTTTCAACATCAACGGAACCCGTCTCCGGGCAGTCGACAGCTTAAATTTCGAGAACAAATCGACATATTCCGTTCGCATTCGCTCGACCGATTCGCATGGAATCTTTTTCGAAAAGGTCTTTACCATCCATGTAACCAACCAGAATGAAAGTCCGACCAATATCGCATTATCATCGAATTCGATCGCGGAGAATTTAGGGGCGAATACGTTAGTCGGCTTGCTTAGCACTACGGACCAAGATGCCGGCGAAACTTTTACCTATACGTTAGTGGCTGGAACGGGCGATGCCAATAACGCTGCATTCAACATCAGCGGTTCGAATCTTCGAGCCACAAACAGTTTCAATTACGAGAGCAAATCGAGTTACTCCGTGCGTGTGCGTTCCACCGATGCGATTGGGTTGTACTTCGAAAAGGTCTTTACGATCAGCGTATTGAACGTCAACGAAAACCCAACCGACATCGCTTTATCTTCGACTACCATCGTTGAGAACGCGGGAGTGAATGCATTGGTCGGCATCCTCAGCACTGCCGATGTTGATGCAGGTGAAGTCTTTACATACACATTGGTTGCCGGGACAGGCGACGCCGACAACGCTGCTTTCAACATTAGCGGAACGAGTCTTCGAGCCGCAAACAGTTTCAATTACGAAAGCAAATCGAGTTACTCGGTGCGTGTGCGTTCCACCGATGCAGGTGGATTGTACTTCGAGAAATCCTACACCATCAATGTTGCGGACATCAACGAAGTCCCAACCGACATCGCTTCCTCGTCAACTACAGTCGCTGAGAATGCTGGAGTGAATGCGTTGGTAGGGACACTCAGCACGACCGACCAAGATCCGAGCGATACTTTTGTCTATACGTTGGTTGCGGGTACGGGTGCTACCGACAACGCTGCTTTCAATATCGACGGAACGAGCCTAAGAGCAACGAATAGTTTCAATTTCGAGACCAAGTCGAGTTACTCGGTACGTGTGCGATCCACCGATTCTGGAGGATCGTTCTTCGAAAAAGCATTCAGTATCAATGTAGTAAATCTCAACGAAATCCCGACCGATATCGGCTTGTCAGCCAACACGATCGCTGAGAATGCTGGAACGAATGCACTCGTAGGTGCGATTACCACCACCGACCAAGATGTGGGAGAAACCTTCACCTACACCTTGGTTGCCGGAATCGGCGATGATGACAACGCTGCTTTCAACATTGACGGATCGAGCCTACGAGCGACCAACAGCTTTGACTATGAGACCAAATCAAGTTACTCGGTGAGGATTCGATCAACAGATGTCGGTGGTTTGTTGACCGAGAAGAGCTTTGTAATCCACATCGACGATGTGCGAGAAAACGGATTCGTAAACGGGACTATCGCAAATGACAAGATCATTGCAACGTATCTTGGAGATGGCATCACCCATTCGTGGAGCATTCAAGTCAACGCAAATGCCCCTTACAGTGCTAGTGGTGATTTGAGGATCGATGGGCTCGAGGGAAGCGATGAACTGCAGATAGTCGGTCGTGAAGTAGATGATTCGTATACCTATGGGGGTAGCCAAGTCGTCGTCAATGGCGCGGCAGTTCAAGTCGTTAAGATGGAAGCTTTACGATTCATCAGTGGCTTAGGAAACGATCGCATTGTATTCGCTTCTGCTCTGGATCCAGTCCTGAGCACGATCATTGATGCTGGTGGAGGCACTGACGTAGTCGAAGCGGTAGCAGGAACAAATAGTTGGAACGTAACGGGTCTTGGAATAGGAACACTCCACGATGGGGCAGTCTCCTTTCTGGCAGTAGAGAGCTTGCAGGGCGGATCGGAGGATGACCGATTCACGCTTGGGGTAAACGGTCGCCTTGCGGGACAAATTCTAGGGGGAACCGGATCCGACACGATGGATCTTTCGGCGAAGGCGGTTGCTCACACCATCAATCTTCAATTGAATACCGCCACATCGACCGGCGGAATCGCAGGGATCGAGAGTTTCATCGGCGGTAGCCGTCCGACGGTAACGGATCTGCTGATCGGTCCGAATAGCAACACGGACTGGACAATTGATGGAGTCAATGCGGGGATGCTCTCGAGCGCTGCTACCGGAAGCGTATCATTTATCGGTTTTGAAAGCCTTACTGGTGGCAATCAAACAGATAGGTTTGCCTTCACGGACAGTGGAAGCCTTACCCGAAACCTTGCAGGGGGAGCAACCTCTGGCGTAATCGACACCTTGGATTTATCCGCGAAGTCCCTCCCGCTAAATATCGAAATCAACACGTCAAATAGTGTTCAGGGTGTCCTAGGAGCATACACAGGGATCGAATCAGTCCAAGCAAACTCCGTTGCGGGAACAACCCTGACACGCGTCAACAGCGCTACTACCGCATGGGTTCTGTCCGCTGACGGACAGATCAAGGTTAGCAGTGTAACCTACTCGGGCGTGCCGACGATTGCAGGTGGTCCGGGTGTCGATACACTTACCGGTCCATCGCTAACCACAGGGCTCAGTTCGTGGTCCATCGAATCGGTTGGGGGCGGGACTCTTGCAATCCCAGGGAAGTCCCTCACGTTCTCAAGCATGAATAATCTGACGGGTGGCACAGGTGCAGATTCCTTTGAAATCTTGCCCGGCGGATCCTTGTTAGGCAATCTCAATGCCGGTTCAGGCGCGGGCTTCAATTCCCTCTCTTACGCTCAATGGGTAACGGATGTTTCCGTCAATCTCTCGGCAAACATAGCAGCGAACGCGACAGCGGTCTCAGGTGTTGTCAGCAATATGCATATGGTCACAGGGGGTATCGGTAACGATACGCTTATCGGTCAATCTGCTAAATCAACCATTCTCGTTGGACTCGATGGCAACGACACCCTTACAGGTGGCTCACAACGTGACTTGTTGCTCGCCGGATTGGGAGCCGACACCTTAACGGGGGCCGCGGGTGATGACCTACTTGTTTCCGGAAGCACCTTCTATGACAGAAATCGCGATGCCCTTTTTGCGATCAAATCCGAGTGGACATCGACTCGGACATTTGCACAGCGAACGGCCAATATCTGGGGGAATGGGACTGAGACTCGGAACAATGGCGAATTCCATCTCAATAGCGATCCTACCGATTCAATTACCGATACTGTCTTTGCGGATACCGAAGTCGATTCGCTCACCGGGGGACTGAACCAAGACTGGTTCTTTGCGAGTCTGGATGATACGACCGACCTGACGGGTGGTGCTTTGCCAGACCGGCTGGATCGATAAGTCCATTTTCGATCTGAGGCAGTGCAACCAGCATTGAAACGGTACCTGACGGTACCGTTCGCATTTCTGTACCGGCTTTTTGGCGGGAGTTTGGGCTCGTCCACAGCACTGATGTTGTCCTGGTGTTGGGGTTGGTGATAGAAGGTGCATGGTACAGTTGCCAGGGGGGCAACTAGTGGGTCAACTAGGGGCGAACTAGGGGTACAACGCAGTGTTGATCTTAATTTGGAGTGGCACCCAACTGTTTTAAGGGGTGTGAAGTGTTACACTTGTGAAAACCGGCCTTTTCCTTTCCAAGGTCAGGTTGGACATTCCGAACACCCGGAAATACCCAGTATGATACGACTTCCCATATCGCCCCCGGGAAGCGGTGTGTGCGACTTGAAGAAGATCAACCTATAGATCTGTGAGGGGGATATCTCACCTCGAATCTTCAGTGGTTTTTCTAACGGTGATAGGCGGATCACGCTCCTTATTTAACCTTCTAATCCCTCAGCATGGAATTGCAAACATGGTCACGAGAAACCGCAAGTTAACGGGGCGTTTGAATAGATTTGAGCGATTAGAGCTCAGGGCGATGTTGGCAAGCGATTTTAGTTGGAATAATGCTAACTGGGATTCGCTCGCAGGGGGGCTGTCCCCTTCTATCAACTCCGAGGCTTATTACGGCTTTGAGGATAGCCAAATCGCATTAAAGATGGCCACCAATAAGCTTGTGGTGGGTTTTGACCAAGTGTCCACACAGCTACCAGAGAGTTTCCGAGAAGATTTTGGTTTAGGGGGCAGAGCGAGGATATATCAAACCACGGAGCCAATAACGGCGCAGTTGCTCTCAAGTATCGAGCAGATTCCTGGGGTTTCTTTTACGGCTCCGGTTTACGTATCGTCCTCGACTGGCAGCGAGATGGCGTTGCTTGACGAGTTCATTGTGAAGTTACGTTCGGGCGTATCTGCAGAGAATTTTTTCGCGGCACTGCCGGATGTTGCGAGCTATCGTCCGTTGGAGGGAACAACAGATCAGTACGTTGGTCGCTATGAGAGTTTTACTGGGCGTAAAGCCTTGGACAGAACGAACTTG
>CAIJIZ010000005.1 GCA_903820735.1 uncultured Pirellula sp. | reverse complement strand
TGCGGACGGTGTGCTTGCGGACGGTGTAGTTGCAGACGGCGTAGTTGCAGACGGCGTAGTTGCAGACGGCGTAGTTGCAGACGGCGTAGTTGCAGACGGCGTAGTTGCAGACGGCGTAGTTGCAGACGGTGTAGTTGCAGACGGTGTAGTTGCAGACGGTGTAGTTGCAGACGGTGTAGTTGCAGACGGTGTGCTTGCTGTAGGTTTTGTTGTGGTTTTGTTGGGAGTTGCCGATGATGGGCTTGCTGGAGCCGGTTGTGCAGAAGGCTGTTTTACGGGAGGCGATGCTGCTGGCTTGGATGTCTGTGGCGTTTGTTTTTCCGGTGTTTGTTTTTCCGGCACCTGCTTTACTTGTGCTTGCTTTACTGGTGTTTGCGTTACTGGCGTTGGCTTTGTCGTTGGTGGTTTGACTGGTGTTACCTGAGGTGACTTTAATGCTTCAGGCTTCTCATTCTTCTCAGGCTTCACAGAAGCGGTTGGCAATTCACCGGCTATAGGAGCAGTCGGTGCCGCACTCGAGGGGCTTGCACTTTTCGTTGCCTGGATCGTGGCTGTTTTCTCGAGTGGTGCGCTGTTCGTTGGGTTGATGGTTGTCGTGGTGGATTCGGCGGGCAGAATCAGTTGATCAAGAGCCCGAAGCAATGGGTCAACGTTAGCGAAACGAACGGCAGGATCTTTTGCTAGGAGGTGCATCAGGCAACGAACTTGGGTTGCCGGTATACGTTCCGGTGGTGTTACTGGAACATGTGCATGGAGTTTCGCCCAACTTTCAACAGGAGCATCTTTTCCGGGGTCAACGGGCCATTGACCAGTAAGGCAACGGTACCAGAGGCAGCCTAAAGCGTAGAGATCGGAGGCGACGGATGGGAGTGCATTGGGTGCGAAGAGTTCGGGTGCGGCTAGTGCCAAGCGATGATCAAGTCCCCCGAGGACGCTTTGGGTGGGAGCATGGTAGGGAGAACGGGGTGGAAACAGAGGATCTCGCAGAAGTCGAAATCCGTGCATTTCATTCCAGACGACCGCATCAAGGCTGAGATGACCGTGAACCAGCTTCGATGTATGTAGAAACTTTAATCCAGCTGCCACATCAAGAACCAATCGGTGGGCTTGAGAAATGGACAGGGGACCTTGTCCTAGAACCTCGCGCAAGGACAAACCTGGCACGGCTTCGCAGACAGCGTAAAGGTGCTTGAGTGTTGCACCGGATTGCATCCAGCGATCTAGATGAGGAGCGTGAACATGGCAGTGTCGCTCGGCCCATCGCAAGCTTGGGGGCCAAGCTTGCATCGACTCATTAGCTAGTGTTTCGTCAGCGATCGCAACAATCCAGAGAGCTTTTGGTGGGAAAGCGGACCAGCGAGCCGTCGCAGCATCTTCTCCTTCGTACCAAGCCGTACCGCGTTCGGCCTCAAGTGAACGGGTGACGCGAAGCTTGCCAAGTTGCAGTGGGTGGGAAAGTCCTCGATACAGTACATTCGCTTGGTAAGCACTGAGTTTCTCTTGCTGTACCAATTCTTTGATAACAAGGCCAGGATCGGTTTGGTTTTCTTGTCCGATCGCATCCGCTACCGAGCGTGCCCACTGTCGGCACTGCTCGGGCGTTGCAAGCCCTGCAAGGTGGACGCGTTCCCAAAGTTGCGCGGTAGTCAATGCCATCCGAAAGGATATCCCTTGCAAATCAGACGTTTTGGTAATAGGTTTAAGGCCGAGCGAGGACTTGGTTCTCGACGCATCCCTGATTGCTCTCTAGAAAACTCATTCCTTAGTATAATGGCTTCTCAGCTAATCGTGAAACCGACTTCAAAAGAAGTCGCATCGAGTGCCTGCGATTGGTTGATCGAATCGATCGCCGAAGTGCTTCAGGAGCGGGGGCGCTGCGTGGTGGCCTTGTCGGGCGGGACAACCCCTCGACAACTCTACGAATTTATTGCTCAGAGGCATTTGGATACGCTGGATTGGCGAAACGTCCATTTGCTCTGGGGAGACGAGAGAAACGTCCACCACACAGAAGATGACAGCAATTACCAGATGGTCCGCTTTGCCTGGCTTGATCGAGCCGAGGCTACGAAGGACCCTCGGGCCATTCCCAACGCTTACCCCGTCCCAATCAATATTTCCGCTCCCGTTCAGGCAGCACAGAAGTACGGGGAGACGATCCGACAGGTTTTAGGGGATTCGTCATCGATCGATATCGTCCTGCTAGGGCTAGGCGACGACGCACACACCGCATCGCTCTTCCCGGATACCGAAGCATTGAATAGTCTTGATGGATTTGTGGCGAACTACGTGCCGAAATTCGAAGGTTACCGACTAACGATGACTGCATCGTTGATCAACCAGGCCAAGAAAATCGCTTTCTTGGTTTGTGGAACGATGAAAGCGCCGGCGCTCGATGTCGTTTGGCACGGCCCGAGGGATCCGATGAAATTCCCGGCTCAGTTGATTCATCCGACCTCGGGGGATGTTTGGTGGTTTGTTGAAGCTTGTGCTGCTCCAAGATCCGGATGGATTTAAGCTACTCGGGCTAAGCCAAGATCGGATGGACGACGTTACCATGAACGTCGGTCAGTCGGAAATCTCGACCTGCGTATCGAAAAGTCATCCGTTGGTGATCGTACCCCATCAAGTGCAGGATGGTTGCGTGCAGATCGTGAATCGATACGGGATTCTCAACGGCCTTGAACCCGAATTCATCGGTCGCTCCGTAAATCATCCCTCGTCGAACACCACCTCCCGCCATCCAAATGGAGAATCCCCAGTGGTTGTGGTCTCGCCCTTGGCTAGCACCACTACCGTCTTGCCCCATTTCGACGGTGGGAGTTCTGCCGAATTCCCCAGTACACAAGACGAGTGTTTGATCGAGCAGCCCTCGTTGTTTCAGATCGATCAGCAAAGCTGCGAGTCCTGAATCGCATTCATTTGCAACTTTGCGATGCTCGTCTTTAATGTTCGAATGACTGTCCCAAGGTTGCATTTCGCCGTGCCAAGTCTGAACGAATCGGACTCCTCGCTCGACGAGTCTTCGCGCGATCAGGAGTTGTCGGTTCTGGGGTCCATCGCCATAGAGTTTTAAGATATGCTCGGGTTCTTGAGAGATATCGAATGCATCACTGGCTTCGGTCTGCATCCGAAATGCGAGTTCGAAAGATTTCAAGCGGGCTTCGATCGCTTCTTCTCCCTTGCGATCTTCGAGATGTTGTCGATTGAATTGTTGCAGTAGAGCGAACTGTGCGGCTTGCTCATCCGCACTGACATTTTGGTTTTTAAGGTGATCGATTAGCTTTGATACATCGGTCTTCGAGGTGTCAACACGAGTGCCTTGGAATGATCCTGGCAGAAACGCAGATCGCCAGTTTCCGGCCCCACCGACTGGTAGACCTCCGGGACACAACGCAACGAATCCTGGCAGGTTCTCGTTCAGACTACCCATACCCCAAGTCAACCACGATCCGAGGCTTGGGCGAACCAATCGCATATCGCCCGTATTCATGAGCATCAGAGACATCTCATGGCTAGGTAACTCTGCGTGCATCGAACGGATAACGGTCATCTCGTCGACACAAGCAGATAGCTTTGGAAACAGGTCGCTTACGGGAATTCCACTCTCGCCATGTTGTTTGAATTCGAATGGACTCGGAAGCGCAACACCGGTTTTCCTTTCGGTTTGCAGGTTGGAAAACGGAAGCATTTGACCGGCGCGGCGAGTGAGTTCCGGTTTCGGATCAAACGTATCGACTTGGCTGACACCACCGTTTAGAAACACATGGATGATATGCTTCGCTTTACCTGGAAAATGGGGTGGCAGCAAACCAAAAGTCGGCTCGGAGACGTTCGCTTGCAAAGTCGAACTTGGAGAGTCCAATTGGAGCAGTTGGCAAAGAGCCAGTCCACCAAAGCCCGTACCACAGCGACGCATCCAATGCCGTCGGGATGTGTCGATCGGATATCGAGACTGATCCGCAGATGTTGTGAATGATTGGTTGTGCATAGTGATTAATCGATGAAGTTGAATTCGTTGGAAGCGAGCAGAGCGTGGGTTAGTTGCGTCCAGCGTCGTTCGCGCAAGGTTGGATCGAGGTTTACAAAGTTAGATTCAGCGGGTTGTCCAGCCAATAGAAATGACTCTGCGGCCAACGTTTCTTCCTGCGTGGGGTCTCGACCAAAAACGTGTCGCACCAGCGCTTCGAATCGAGGTCGAAGTTGAAGCTCGAGAGTGGTTGCTTGAGTCGCTCCGTTCGACGCAGAAGCATCGTTTGGTACGGAGACTGTTGTCATGGGCTCTGAAGCGATCTTGGCAGAAAGCTTGCTTGCCCGCTCGTAGATGAAAGCGGAGTTCAGTGCAAAGAGCGTCTGCTGTGGAACGTTCGTATCAGGACGTTTTGCAGTACAAGCATTTGGGTTCGCAACATCGAAAGTGCTCATCAAGGGAGACACAACATCGCGATTGACGAACCCAAAAATACTTCGGCGTGTATTTGTCGGTGTGGCTTCTAGATCCACGGGACGCCCGCCACGGGTTGTATCAAGTTCTCCCGATAGGGCCAGCATGGAGTCTCTCATCGATTCGAAATCCAACCGTCGTCGTGGCATCCGCCAAAGCATACGATTCTCAGGATCGATTTCCCGAAAAGCTTTGTTCTCCACCGCAGCTTGTCGATATGCCTTACTTGTCACGATCTTGCGATGCAACTCTTTGAGAGACCATCCTTGAGCGCGAAACGAATCTGCAAGCATATCGAGCAATTCTGGGTGAGTAGGAGGCTCACCGCGGGTTCCGAAATCATCGGGAGTTCTTACAAGTCCAAGACCGAAGTGGTGTTGCCAAGCCCAGTTGACGATCACGCGAGCGGTCAATGGATTATCTGGCGAAGTGACAGATTTTGCCAATTCCAGCCGGCGAGTGCCATCCTGGAACGTGACAAATCCATTTTTCGATAGTGCGCTGAGGAATCGAGGTTTGACTACATTACCCGGTGTTAGCGGATTACCTCGCAAAAACACTCGTACCTCTTCCGGAGATGCTGCTTCTTTGATGGCCATGGCTCTGGCCGGGGCACCGGGAGCTGCAAGATTCAGTTGGTGAATCGCCCCACGCTTTCCGCTGATCATGTCGTTGATCGTTCGGTTCGTCAGTTTGGAGGCTTGAGACTCAGGGACTTCAAGCGGACTATCGGGGCCGTAAAGATGCTTGCGAAGTTGGCGATGCGTCGGACTATTGATGATCAGATGTTCAGGATGATCATCAGGTAAGAGTGCACCTGAGGTGGAAGCTTCCAAGGCTGCGTTTAGTAAAGCGGAGGACCAGCGTTTGTGTTCTTCTGCAAAGAGCTCGCCATAGGTTTGAGCAAGCTCCATGAGATTCTTTGGTCGCTTGGTTGCGAGAGCTTCGACGACCAATGGGTTCCAAATCGGTGGCTCACTACGCAGTGCATGAATCGTCTCCGGCTTGCTACCTGCGGCTTCTAGTTCCTTGCGCATCTTCGCGACAAGTTCGTCGATGCGACCGAGGAATACTTCGTCTTTGTTTCCATCCGTATTAGATGGTGGATTGGAATTAGATGGTGGATTGGAATCCCAAGAGCGAGCGAGTATCCAAGGGCCGAAGACAGGGTCGTTTGGAGAAAGGGAAGCGAGGTATTTAAGCCATCGATTTTGGATCATTGGTCGAAGATCGTCGGTACGATAGGACAAGAACTGTGTCGAGACATCTTGTTCGCCAACACCTTTAGCGATTTCTGTCAGGTAAAGTCCGACTTGCATGCGCAGCCTGCCTCGCATGACTTCATTCTGCTCTCTTGCAAATTCCTTTTGTTTTTCATCCAACGCTGCAAGTTCGGATGAATAGGCTGGGGTTGCATTCGGATCGGGAGCAGGTCCGATGATCGGCAAGCTCTCGGGAGCTTGGCTCGGCGCGATACAAGCGACCATCGCGTAGTAGTCTTCTGTCGTGATAGCATCAAACTTGTGATCGTGGCAGCGTGCGCACGAGACAGTCAGCCCCATCAAGCCACGCGAGATTACATCGATTTGGTCATCGATCGTGTCATGCGGATTACGGAACTGCATTCCAACGGTGAGGAACCCGAGTGCCGCGAGGCTTGGGTCGTTCTCAGAAAGCCCCAATTGATCTGCGGCGATCTGTTCGACGATGAAGCGGTCAAAGGGAACATCGCGTTCAAATGCGTTGATGACGTAGTCGCGGAACGTGTACGAAAAAGGGAAGCTAGTGAAGCCGATCGCAGCTCCTCCAAGAGTATCTGCATATCGGGCGACATCCAACCAATGCTTGCCCCATCGTTCAGCGTAGCGGGGAGATTCCAGCAATCTATCCACAAGTCGTTGCGTAGCATCTGGGGAGTTGTCGTCGAGGTAGTTGCGGGTTTGTTCCCAAGTAGGGGGCAGTCCGGTTAAGTCTAAAGAAACGCGTCGCAAGAATTGCTGCTTGGTGATTTCAGGGGCGTAGCGTAATCCGTGCGTCTGAAGTTTGTGTTCGAGAAAACGGTCGATTGGGTTTTCATTTGGATTTGCGTGTGCAGGAAGCTGAGCGAGGAGTTCCTCGGCGGGCTTGATAGGCTCGAAAGCCCAATGCTGAGCGTAGTTTGCACCTTGAGCAATCCAGTCTTTTAGTCGTTGAATTTGCTCCGTGCTTAGAGGTTTCGCCGATTCATCGGGGGGCATGCGATCGCTTGGGTCAGTCGACTCAATGCGAGCGACGAGCAAGCTTGACTCGGGATGGTTGGGAGCGATGGCTTTGGCGATGGCTTCATCGCGCAGATCGAGTCGAAGATCCCCAGCGCGTTTTTGGGAATCGGGACCGTGGCAAGCGATGCAGTGGTTCGCCAGAATCGGGCGGATGTCTCGATTGAAATCGATAGGCTCAGATTTCTTGATCGAAGCAGTCGCGGTACTGAGGGCGGGATCTGCAAGTGGTTCGGCGGCTTGCAACCCTGTTTGGGTTGCAAGCCGTGTTGAGCCCGGAAGTACCAAGTAGACGAAGAACAGCAGGAGTGGTCCTGCGAATCGCAATGGGTGATGGATCGCAGGGTGGGGGAGGAAGAACCTCATCGGCGAGTTCCGTTTTGTAGGTGGGAGCGGAGCGATCGGCCGATTGGTTCTTCAGGCCGACACTCCTATTGTATCGTAATCATCTTTTCGGCGTTTTCATCACGGATAACCAATGTGAGTGGTTCACCGGCATTATTTTCCGAAAGGGCTTGGAGGAAATCCTCGGGTGAATTGACAGCCTGTCCGTTAACAGAAAGGATAACATCACCGACTTTCACACCGATAAATTTACTGCGGCGAACCAATTCGGTAACGATGACACCTTCTCCGCTTTCGAGTTGCAGTCGTTTTGCGATGCTGCTTGGAACCGAATCGACAGCGATTCCGAGCTTTTGCATTTTTTCGATCGATTGTTGGTCGACTTGAGCAAGTGCCTTTTCATCGAGGGGAGCGACGGTGACGGGAATATCAAGTGTCTTTCCGTTTCGGTAGACTTTGACGTTGACCGTTGTACCGGGTTTGGTTTCACCGATGGCGCGGCGCATCGCGGAATCGGATTTGATCGCGACTCCGTCGATTTCTACGATCACATCTTTGATTTTGATCCCAGCCTTGTCTGCCGGCATGCCTTTGGTGACATGTTCCACCAAAGCCCCTTTGAGGTTTGAAGGTAGATCCAATTGAGCAGCTATTTCAGGGGACATCGCTGCTGGTCGGATACCGACGAAGCCTCGGGAAACGGCTCCGGTATTGATGATATCCGAGAGGACACGCGCAGCGGTGTTGCTAGGAACGGCGAAGCCGATCCCGTTGTATCCGCCACCGCGCGAAGCGATTGCCGTGTTGATACCGATGATTTCACCTCTCAAGTTCAGCAGTGGGCCTCCAGAGTTCCCTGGGTTGATCGCTGCATCTGTTTGAATAAAGTCATCGTAAGGGGTGATCCCTTGATCGGTACGTTTCGTTGCGCTGATGATGCCTGCGGTAACGGTTTGGTCGAGTCCGAATGGGCTACCGATTGCAATAGCCCAATCCCCGACTTCGACTTTGGCCGAATCACCGATTGGAGTGGCGATCAAGCCGCTTGCATCGATTTTGAGAACAGCCAAGTCGGTGCGAGGATCGGTACCGACAACTTTGGCAGTATATTTGGTATCGTCGCTGAGATAGACTTCGAGTTCTGA
>CAIJIZ010000004.1 GCA_903820735.1 uncultured Pirellula sp. | reverse complement strand
GGAATTGGAATTGGAATTAGGTGGCGACTGATCTCTCCGTGTTCTCTGTGCCTCTGTGTTTCCCGTGTCCGCGCGTTTTTTGAAACACAGAGACACAGAGATTAAGAAAAAGAATAAAGAATAAGGGATAAGAATTGGGATTGGAATTTGGTGGAGCCTGATTTCTCCGTGTTCTCTGTGCCTCTGTGTTTCCCAAGTCCGCGCATTCGGTTAAAACCAAGGTTAGTTCCGGGTAGGTTCCCGGGATTGCATTCATACAGAGGTAGTCTGGGGCAATTCAAAAGGGATTAGCGGTGCGAGTACCAGCGTTACAGAGCCCTAAAGTCGGGATTATCGACTACCAGATGGGAAACCTTCGAAGCGTGGCGAAGGGTATTGAGAAGGCAGGTGGATGCCCAATTGTTAGCGATCGCTTTGAGGATTTTGCGACTGTCTCCCATTTGATTCTTCCCGGCGTTGGTGCTTTCCGCGATGCGATCAGTGAATTGCGACGGCGGGATTTGGTGCCACACATCCGCGAATGGATTGCCAGCGAGAAACCATTCCTTGGTATTTGCCTTGGGTTGCAGTTGCTGCTCGATGTGAGTTATGAGGGGGGTGAGTATGAGGGCATGGGCATTTTCCCTGGCGAAGTCGTACGGTTCGAGTTTGAACCGTCAGCGGAGGTACTAAAAGTACCCCATATGGGATGGAATCAAGTCGCATCGATGTATCAACCGGATACGATGTTGAGTCAGATGCCTGAGGATCCTTATTTCTATTTCGTACACAGTTATCATGCGGTACCGGCTCAAGAAACCGATATTTGGTTGACGAGCCATTATGGATACCGTTTTTGTGCAGCGATGCGGCGTGGTAAACTATTCGCTACACAATTCCACCCTGAGAAGAGCCAGTCGAATGGCATAGAGCTTTTGCGAAACTTTTTAGCGGTGAGTTGATTCGAACTTTCTAACTGATTCAACCAGGAATCTTCCGACCATGAAACGACGCGATTTCACACGAACCTTGGGTGCAACACTCGGCGCGATGACCACGGGAGTTGGTTCGACGATGGGGGTCGGTTCGCTTGCGAGCGCGCTATCGGGAACATCGATTGCGTACGGGCAGGATCGGGTCGATTCACCGGGGGCTCGATCGACGTTGCCGATAGGGATCTCGACATATTCGCTTTGGCGTTTCAAGAACGAAGAGTTCAAAGATGTGACGAAGTGCATCGACATCGCAAGCGAATACGGGTTCGATGGAGTAGAGATCCTTTTGTATCAGATATCTCAGACCGAGATGTTGAGCCGAGCAGCGTTGCAAAACATCAAACGTCGCGCGTTGCTTGCAGGATTACCTTTGTATGGCATGTCGACGCATCAAGGATTTGTATCGCCGGATGCAGAAGTGCGACGCAACAACATCGAGCTGACGATCGGCCAAGTTGAGTTATGCTATGCGCTGGGGATACCTACGATGCGGGTCAACACAGGGCGATGGGGGACAAGCAAAAACTTCGACGAGTTGATGGCGAATCGAGGGATTGAGCCACCGTTGGCGGGTTACACCGAAGAAGACGGTTTCCCTTGGGTGATCGATGCCCTCGAGAGGATTTTGCCGACGGCGGAAAAGTGCGGTGTGGTGCTTGGCCTGGAAAATCATTGGGGGTTGGGGTTAACGCCCGAGGGTGTCTTGCGCATCGTCGATGCGATTGATTCTCCTTGGTTGCAAGTAACACTCGATACTGGGAATTTCCTCGAGAACCCCTATGAGAAACTTGAGAAGCTTGCGCCTAGAGCGGTTTTGTTGCAAGCCAAGACTTATTACGGCGGTGGGGAGTGGTACAGTTTGGATCTAGACTATGACCGCATTGGAAGTTTGATGCGCAAGCACGGCTATAAAGGCTGGGTGTCGCTTGAATTTGAAGGTAAGGAAGACTATCGCATTGCCATCCCGAAGAGTCTTGAGTTGCTTCGCAAAGCATTTAGTGTTCGGGGGTGATGCGTTTGCGAAGCGAACGATTGCGGCGATTGAGAACGATTGCGAGCGATTGAGAACGAATTCCAGATTCAATGATCAGGACGTGATCCATTGGTTCGGGAGATGTTGATGGGAGTTCCAAGTGTCGAGTCGCCAGCCCGAGGGTTCCAGGCGCAATGCGGTGATCGACGTGTTGATCACTGGTCCGAAGGCGTGTTCGATGTCGTCGCGTTTTAGCAGGGACTCGAGCAATCGCAATTTGAAGTCTGCGTGGATGACCACTAGGATCCGTGCGGGGCTTGAGTGAAACTCGGATTGCAACCAAGTCGCCACATGGTTCGCGCGATTTCGAGCCATGTCGGTCGACTCGTACTGGGGTAGTTTATTCCAACCTTGCTCATCGATCGTCGGGTCGATGTGCCAACCAGGAAAGCCGTCTTCGATTTCTTTGCGGCGCAGGCCAGGTTCGGGTCGTTTCCCAATGGCTTGATAGCCGCTGTAGCACCCACCTTGTTCGAAGAGTTGGGCATGGATGTGTGGAGTCAGGCCAGTGCTGGCGGCTAAAGGTTGTGTGGTTTGAAGCGTTCTGAGAAATGGGCTGGTCAGCAGATGAGTCGGCTGAATGTTCGGGACGTACGTCGAGAGCGCTTTAGCTTGTTGAGTACCAAGTTCCGTCAAGGGGGGATCTGGGATCCGCTCTGGTTCCGGATTCGCGTTATTCGTCGATTGAGCGTGCCGAATTAGGTAGAGAGTTGGAGTGTTATTTTTCGATGTTTGCATTGGAGGAATCGTTGGCAATTGATGAAAGTCTTTCAAGCGTACGTTGTAATCGGAGCGAGACTCGGTGACAATGCAACGACTCAACTGGTACCAACCCTCGAGAGCAGTTTATGTCACACACAATGGTCATTTTTGGGGCATCGGGCGATTTAACGAGTCGCAAGCTGATCCCGGCGCTATATCGGCAATTCCAACGCGGTCGGCTTCCGAAGAACTCTCGGATCGTCGGCGTTGCTCGCAGTCCGTACACTTCGGAGCAGTGGCGAGAACAGCTTGCTGAAAGCACCGCGAAGTTTGTGAAGAATGACTTTAATCCGGAGACTTGGGCTGCTTTTGCAGCGCAAGTCTACTATCAGCCTGGCGACATCAGTGTCGAAGCGGATTTTCCGAAGCTAGCAGCGTTCCTAGAGCAGATCGAGGAATCCAAGCCAACGGATCGGACCTATTATCTTTCGACCATGCCGCAGCTCTATGCCACGGCGATCGAACAGATGGGCAAGGCTGGGCTCAACGATGATACGGTCGGGCACCGCCGTGTGGTGATCGAAAAGCCTTTTGGAACGGACTTGGCCACCGCGCAGAGTTTGAACGAGTCGATACATAAGACGTTTCGTGAAGATCAGATTTACCGGATCGACCATTATCTGGGTAAAGAAACTGTCCAGAACATCCTTGTGCTGCGTTTCGGGAATACGATTTTCGAGCCGATTTGGAATCGCAATTACGTCGATCACGTGCAGATCACGGTGGCGGAAGAAGTCCAGGTTGGGCGTCGGGGTGGGTATTACGATCAGTCGGGTGTCTTGCGCGATATGTTCCAGAATCATTTGTTCCAATTGATGATGGTAACGGCGATGGAAGCTCCGGTGCGCTACACCGGAGAGTTCGTGCGGGATGAGAAGGTCAAGGTGCTGCAAGCGGTTAGGCCTTACCACGGAAGCGACTTTTCCGAGAATGGGGTGCGTGGTCAGTACCAAGGTTACTTAGACGAAGAGGGGGTTCCGGATAATAGTCCTACTGAAACGTTTGCGGCACTGAAGTTCTACATCGACAACTGGCGTTGGCGCGGCGTTCCGTTTTACTTGCGAAGCGGCAAAGGGATGAGTTGCCGGACGACTCAGATTGTCATTCAGTTCCGCGAGCCGCCGCACCTGCTTTTCGGAGAGCAGAAGTCCTACCGACCGGAAGCGAATCGATTGGTGATTCAAATTCAGCCTGCCGAAGGGGTTCAGCTTTATTTTCAGTCCAAGGTTCCGGATTCCGACATGCGGATGCGTTTGAGCGAGTTAGATTTTCGGTTCGACTCAAGCGGACGCGAGTTGCCGGATGCTTACCAACGTTTGTTGCTCGATGCGATGCTCGGGGATCCCGGGTTGTTCGCCAGAAGTGACGAGGTCGAGCAAGCTTGGAGGATCATGGATCCAATCATTGCGGCTTGGAGAAGCCCTGCTGCGCCGCAGCTTTTTCAGTACGAGGCGGGGATGTGGGGTCCAGGCGAATGTTCTGAGTGGATGAGCAAACAAGGTCGCTCTTGGTTTGATATATGCCCGGTAATGCTCTGATTTTTTGTATTTGCCGATCCCAATTCTGATCCGCCGATTCGATCTGGAAGAATCCTCGCTATCGATTCGGCGGGAGGTTGATTAGACTGGTGTTCGATTAGGCTAGTGCACGTTTAGGCTGGTGCACGATTAAATTGGTATTGGGCTGAAAGCGGACCGACATTGCCAGCTCCCAGTTGTCCCCAAAGCCGAGCGTTTGCAGTATTTCCTCCTGCTTGAAAAAGGTTGTTGTCCTTGAGTTCTTTATCCCGAAGCGGCGTTTTTTCTGGTGAGATGGATCAAGCTCTTGCGAAGTTCAGCGAGAGCATTTCGTTTGACCATCGGCTTTATCGGCATGATATCCGTGGTTCGATCGCGCACGCAACGATGCTGTGCAGGCAAGGAATGCTGACCGAAGAGGAGCTTCGCAAGATCATCGATGAGCTACGGGTGATCGAAGGCAAGCTGGATAGAAAGGAGTTGCCATTTCGGATTGAGCTCGAAGACATCCACATGCACATCGAGCAATCGTTGATCGACACGTTGGGAGATACGGGCCGGAAGCTTCATACTGCAAGGTCGCGCAATGACCAAGTCGCCACGGATTTACGTTTGTGGGTGCGCGATGCTTTGGATCAAGTCGATGGGTTGCTTGAAGCCCTTCAACGAGCATTTGTCGAGCGTTGTGATCACGATGCCGAGATCATCTTGCCAGCCTATACCCACATGCAGCGGGCTCAGCCTGTTCTAGCACCACATTATTGGTTGGCGTATGTTGAAAAGCTTGAGCGCGACCGATCTCGCATCGCGGACTGTCGCCGTCGGGTCAACGTATGTCCACTTGGTGGGGCGGCAGTTGCCGGAACGAGTCTTCCGATTGATCGAGCGTTGACGGCAGAGTTGCTTGAGTTTGAAAAAGTAGCGGCCAATAGTATCGACATCAGCAGCGATCGGGATTTCGCCATCGAATCCGTGTTTGTATTGAGCATGATCGCGATCCATCTAAGTGGATGGGCAGAAGAATGGATCTTGTGGTCTACGACCGAATTCGGTTTTATTAAGCTTCCGCAAGCTTATTGCACAGGCAGTTCGATTATGCCGCAGAAGGTCAATCCTGATACGTTGGAATTGACACGAGGCAAGACCGGTCGAGTTGTCGGCGCGTTGCAGACGCTGATGATGCTGATGAAAGGTTTGCCCCTTGCATACAACCGCGATATGCAAGAGGACAAGCCACCGTTGTTCGATGCGTTCGATACGGTTCAAGCTTGCTTGCAGCTTGCGATTCCCATCGTCCAAGGTTCCCAATTGCAACCGGCCGCGATTAAGCTTCGGCTTGATCAAGGTTACTTGGATGCAACCGCCTTGATGGAAGCGATTATGCAGATGGGGATGCCGCAGAGGACTGCGCATCACAAAGTCGGAGCGCTTGTCGCGTTGGCAAAGTCCAAAGCAGTAACGCTTGGGGAGCTTACCGATGAGGACTTTTCGTCGGTTGAACCGAGTTTTGTGGGTGGGACGCTTCGGGCGAGATTGGGAGTTGAAGGGGCGGTAGCATCGTATCAGTCGCTAGGTTCAAGTCGTCCCGAGTTAGTGCGCGCGCAAGTTGCTGCATGGAAGCAAAAGCTAGCGAGATCATGAGTGGAGTTGGAATCGATCCTCGCTTTGAAAAGCGGCTTGGATGTGACACAGGTTCGGCATCGTTTCAGTGAGTCGGATTTCGATCACATCGAATCGGCCGCGTGTTTCCAGCAAGCCATGCCGTTTGGCATAGTGCAATGCTGTTTTGCATAGTTTGCGTTGTTTCACATCATCAACTGCATCGGCTGGTCGACCGGGATCGACGCGGGATCTTCCCCAGGTTTTGACTTCGACAAATACGATTACTTGTTGTTTCCAAGCGGCGATAACATCGATTTCGCCGAGAGGGCAAGCGTACGAGTGTTCGAGGATAACGTATCCGGATCGGCGCAGAAAAGTCATCGCAAGTCGTTCGCCGTAATCGCCTACCGATTCATCAGGAAGTTGTTTAGGGTAGGGGAGGGTGAGGAGAAAGCTCCACCAGTGAGACATCAGTGGGGTAGCGATGGACTGCACGATGCGACTAGCACGCCGACGAACGAGTCGCCAATGAGAGTGAAACCGAGGTAAGCTAGCAGTCTTCATGTGGTGGCACCTTATTCCAGAGTCAACGACGGAGGGAATTATTCACTATAGGGAAGACTCCCGAAAAGAGTGCAATTTGGCAGAAATAGTTATTGCGGAGTCGCACCCTCATCCCCCCCGCCCCTTGCTCCCGCCCGCGGGAGAAGGGGAGCCAAGCGGAGAAGGCTTGTCGCCTTTGAATATCAATTCGTAGCCACGATCGCTTCGCACGGTCAGGCAAGGGAAATAGGGATGTACCCTATTCAATCGTAGCTCCCCTTGCTCCCGCCTGCGGGAGAAGGGGAGCCAAGCGTATACG
>CAIJIZ010000003.1 GCA_903820735.1 uncultured Pirellula sp. | reverse complement strand
TACTAAGCAACAAGGATGGCGATGAGGAGGCAACGGTTGCACAACCAACTCATTGCGTTTTCGGACAAATAGCTGCATATGGGCCATTCGACGAGTCCCTTTTGGATAATTCAGCTTCATCTGGCGTGAATTCTGGCGTGAGTATCGATGTCCATTATGAGTTGTACGATGGTCTGCCGGCGTATAGCAAATGGGTCTCGATTACAAATCCTACCAACCAGCAAGTGGAAATAGATCATTATTGCAGCGATATCCTAGCCGCAGTCGAACATACCTCCGAAGTCGACAGCTTGAGCGTCGGACTTACCCCCCCGAATCTCCATATCGAAACAGAGATGGCCTTTGGAGGCATGACAAGTCAAGGTGCCAATCGCAGATCCTATCGATGGGTGGCAGATCCTGATTATCACACGCAAGTCAATTACGAGAAGAAAACACCTTGTTTACTTGAAGTGGGACCAGATATAGGACCTTCACAGCGCATCGAACCTGGCAAGCAATGGAATTCCTATCGTGGTTGGGTTCTTGTGCACGATTCGTTTGATCGAGAGCGCTCCGGATTAGCGATCCGAAAATTGTTCCGCTGCATCGCTCCTTGGGTGACTGAAAACCCCCTGATGATGCACCTGATAGCTTCCGATGATGCTTCCGTCATGCGCGCTATCGATCAGTGTCAGGAGGTTGGATTTGAAATGCTGATCTTAAGTTTTGGTAGTGGGTTTAATCTGGAGAATCGCAATCCAGCTACGATGGAAAAAGCTCAGCGATTTGCTCAAGCCGCAAAGGCTAAGCAAATAGAAATTGGAAGCTATTCGTTACTCGCATCCCGTTCAGTGTCCCCGAAAGACGATGTTGTGATGCGCGATGGAGAGAAGCCTGCCTTTGGTAACTCACCTTGTTTGGAGAGCCAATGGGGTATGGACTACTTCTCACGGCTCTACGAGTTTCATCGAGCCAGTGGCTTCACACTTCTCGAGCACGATGGTTCGTATCCCGGCGACCCTTGCAATAGTGAATCTCACCCCGGACATCGCTCCTACGAGGATTCCCGATGGAATCAATGGGAAAGCATTTCTGATCTGTATCGATGGGGTCGCGAACAGGGCTTTTACCTTAACGTTCCGGATCATTATTTCCTTGTTGGATCGAATAAAACGGGAATGGGATATCGCGAGGTGAACTGGTCTCTGCCACGCGAGCAACAAACGATCCACACACGTCAAAATATCTACGATGGAACTTGGCAGAAGATTCCTAGCATGGGCTGGATGTTCGTACCGTTAACCGAATATCACGGTGGAGGCCCAAAGGCTACGATTGAACCGCTCGACGAGAATATCGCTCATTACCAGAACATGATCCAGTCAAATCTCGCTCTGGGCGTCCAAGCTTGCTATCGTGGTCCCCGGCTCTTTGATACCGATCGGGTTAAGGAAATGGTGAAGTCAGAGGTCTCCTGGTACAAAAAGTATCGTGATATTCTCGAGAGCGACATCATTCACGGAAGAAGACCCGACGCGGTGCAACTTGATTGGTACCTCCATGCGAATCCTGGATTACAGACTCAAGGCATGTTGGTGGTTTTCAATCCAACCGATGCTCCCTTGAAAGAGACCCTTCGCGTCCCAACGCACTACACCGGATTGCGTGAGCAAGCACGGGTGCAGGAAACGCGAGGGCAGGGACCAGCCGGTGCTGATTGGGTGCAACTCCCCATTTCTCCCAAGGAAATATTGGAAATCGAAGTGGTTGTGCCTCCGTTTTCCATGCGATCCTTCGCCATGGAAAAAACCATCTCGTCGCCAACCCCCTCCGCGCGATAGATTATCCAACGGCTATGGAATAGAATCAGGCAAGATGGCTGGTTACTTTTCTGCCATTTTACCCACCCGCAAGGTAACTTGTGCCGGTGCCCACCCACCACAACACACCCTCCAAGGCTCCTGACAGCATCGGTGTTCCAATGGCAACTGTTCCTTGAACGGTTCCTCGGATGCCATCCCTCGACATTTGCCATCCCTCAACATTTGCTATCCCTCAACATTTGCTATCCCTCGACATTGAGTCACAATTATTCATTGAGTCGTACGAATAACTATGCATAAATCGATCACTCTAGTATTCCTCGCTGCCCTCAACTTCGATTTGGTTCAAGCCTCCGAACCACTTTCGTATAATCGAGATATCCGACCGATTCTTTCCGACAAGTGTTTTGCTTGTCACGGTTTTGACGAGAAGAAGCGAGAAGCTGGCCTGCGGCTCGATACCCCTGAAGGGGCTCTGTCGGATCGAGATGGGAACCGCGCAATCGTTCCTGGAAAACCTGAAGAGAGCTTGCTCGTCGAGCGCATCCTCTCCTCTGATCCGAACGACAAAATGCCCCCACCCGATAGTCACAAAGAACTGTCGGTTGAAGAGATCGAGAAGCTGAAGGCTTGGGTTCTCCAAGGTGCCCAGTACCAGAAGCACTGGGCGTTTGAACCACCGGTAGATTCTCCCGTCCCACCCCAAACAACCGGCGGACGAAATTCGATCGACGCATTCCTAGGGAAAACCCTTGGAGATCAAGGTTGGACGTTATCCCCGGAAACCAATAAAACAATCTTGATTCGTCGGGTCGCTTTCACCCTGACCGGTCTCCCCCCGACGATTGAACAAGTCGAAACATTTCTTGCCGACGAGTCCGCCGATGCGTACGAGAAAATGGTTGACCGATTCTTGCAATCGAATCACTACGGTGAGGAAATGGCAAGGCACTGGCTTGATATCGCCCGCTATGCAGATACCCACGGCTTACACCTCGATAACGAACGCCAAATGTGGGCCTATCGCGATTGGGTCGTCAAAAGCTTCAATCGGAACCTTCCCTTTGACCAATTCACTATTGAACAACTCGCCGGTGACCTGCTCCCAAACCCGACTCTTGACCAGTTGATCGCAACTGGTTTCAATCGTTGCAATGTGACGACCAGCGAAGGGGGATCGATTGATTCCGAATTCTATTACCGGTATGCGGTCGACCGAACAAGCACCATGGCTTCAACGTGGCTTGCTCTTACCGCCGGATGTGCGGTCTGCCACGATCACAAGTTCGATCCGATATCGGCTAAAGAGTTCTACTCGATGTATGCATTCTTCAATGCATCGGCGGATCCGGCTATGGACGGAAATGCCCTGCTGACGAACCCCGTCTTGAAGCTCGAAACGGAAGAAGACAAAGCCAAGCTTGCAGTGTACGATTCGCAGATCGCTCAAGCTCAAAAAGCTTTGCAAGAAGCTGTCGCAAAAATTGTTTACAACGATCCAGCTCTCGCGAACCCAAAGCCAGAGCCTTCGGCAAACGAGAATGTTTGGTTGGATGACGATTATCCACCTGGAGGAAATGTTGCCGGATCACCCGGTCACCCAACTCAATTCGTGACAAGCGAGCAGGGGGCTCCAGTTTTCAGCGGGAAGCGTGCACTGAAGCGATCGCATGATACGCTTTCCCAAGATGTTTGGGATAACTCGAAAGTGCCTCTTGCGATACCCACCCAAGCTACTTTGTTTGCTTATGTGTTTATCGATCCTGCCAATCCACCGAAGTCTGTGATGCTCCAGTATCACCGCAGCGGTTGGCTTCACCGAGCTGTTTGGGGTGATTACGACGCGATCGCTTGGGGAACTCCAAACACGCCGGAACGCGTTCACATGGGCCCGCTCCCGAAAGCCGGTGAGTGGGTGCGACTCGAAGTCCCAGCCGAGAAAGTTGGCCTTAACCCCGGTGATCAACTCACTGGATTTGCTACCACGCAACAGGCCGGTACGGTTTATTGGGATAAAGTCGGAGTCGTCGGTGTCAGCGATCCTGCAAATGATCCGCAACGCTCCTTCATCGCTTGGTGGAACGGTGCGAAAGGAAAGGATACTGCGGGACTCCCAGGTGACCTTAACGCGGTTGCTAAAGCAGGCCCAGAACCGAAACCTACCGATGAATTGCTCTCTCGCCTCCGTTCCTATTACATCGAACGTATTTGCACCGAGACGAAGGGAATGCTGGCGGAATCGATTTCACAAGTTGATAAACTTCGTGCCGAGCGTGACGGATTCTACAATGCAATCCCAAGTACGTTTATCTACAAGGACAATCCAACTCCACGCGATAGCTTTGTGATGCTTCGGGGGCAATACAACCAACCCGGAGAGAAAGTTCAACCCGACGTTCTTGCGGTTCTGCCACCGATTAACAAACCTCAAGACCGAGCTCTGAATCGACTTGATCTAGCGAAGTGGTTGGTCTCGCCTCGACATCCTCTGACCTCGCGCGTCGCGGTCAACAGATTCTGGCAACAAGTTTTCGGTGTGGGGCTGGTCAAAAGCAGTGCCGACTTCGGAACTCAAGGCGAAGTTCCCTCCCATCCAGAATTGCTCGATTGGCTTTCAATTCATTTTGAGTCGAGCGGCTGGGATGTCAAAGCGTTGATGCGAACGATGTTGACATCAGCTGCGTTTCGACAAAGTTCACGAATTACGCCGGAAATGCTTGAACGTGATCCAGAGAACAGATTGCTTGCTCGCAGCCCTCGATTGCGGCTCGATGCAGAACAAATTCGAGACAATGCACTTTTCGTCGGGGGATTGATCGATCTGACACAAGGTGGCAAAGGGGTAAAACCATATCAACCCGCAAACATTTGGGAACCTGTTGGCTTTGCTGGTTCGAACACCAGGTTCTACCAACAAGATAAAGGGTCAGCCCTCTATCGGCGTAGTCTGTACACCTTCTACAAGCGAACTGCTCCTCCTCCCTTCATGGTCAACTTCGATGCTCCCAATCGAGAGCAATCGTGCATGAGAAGAGAACGAAGCAATACACCATTGCAAGCTCTTCAGTTGCTCAATGATGTGCAGCACGTCGAAGCCGCTCGTGGCTTAGCTCAACGCGCTCTGAGTGAAGGACTCGAGCAACCAAGCGATCGTATTGCGTTTCTGTTCAAGACCGTTCTCGCACGCAGCCCTAATCAAACAGAAGCTCAGGTGCTTGCCGAGCAACTTGCGAAGCATCTTGAGCGCTATCAAGCAAACCCGCAGGATGCTCAGCAATTGATCCAACAAGGGGAGACGAAACCAGCTTCTACTTTCCCGGTTCAAGAACTAGCTGCCTACACGTTACTTGCTAGCACGATTCTGAACATGGACGAGACCCTGAACCGTAATTAAAAGGCAGTTTGATTAAGCAATCCTACAAGTGATCCAGGATTTGTCCTCCGGATCGATCCTGATCACAAACTGGCTGTTTTAAATTCACAGGACCGTTGGTGCGAATTGCGAGCAGATCAAAGTCGCATACCGAACTTCCGATAAACATAAACGAGTAGTGCTACCATCATGAATGATATTTTCGACCTTCAAATGCGTCTGAATCGCCGAAACTTTTTTGGTTCCAACGGACTGCGATTCGGGGGACTTACCGCCGGTCTACTAGCGACGCAATTACCGTTCGCTAAGGCGATTGCTAACGAAAATGCGACCCAAGTCCATCCACCTTTGGCCGGTTACCCCCATTTCCAGCCAAAAGCCAAGTCGATCATCTATCTGCACATGAATGGAGGCCCTTCACAAATCGATACTTGGGATTACAAGCCCGTTCTGCAGGAATACTACGATAAGGATCTGCCACCGAGCGTCCAAGGAGGGCAACGGCTCTCGACCATGACCAGTGGACAGACCCGTTTTCCCGTCGCTCCCTCGAAATTCAAATATGAACAAAAAGGGGCGTGCGGGATGTGGACCAACGTGGACTTGTTCCCTTACTTGAGCGAAGTGGTCGACGATATAGCTCTAGTGCGATCCGTGAATACCAACGCCATCAACCACGATCCAGCTTGTACGTTCGTAATGACTGGTTCGGAGATTCCTGGTAAACCCAGTATCGGCTCCTGGTTGGCTTACGGGCTTGGTAGTGAAAGCAATGATCTTCCAGCCTTCGTTGTGTTCACTCCGAAGTTTCCCGAGGATAGTAATGGGCAAGCGTTGTTCAGTCGGATGTGGGCGAGCGGATTTTTGCCAACTCGGCTCAACGGAGTGGCGCTTCGCGGAAGCGGCGATCCCGTTTTGTATCTCCCGAATCCTTCTGGTGTGTCGAGAGATGACCGACGATTGATGCTCGATACACTCCAAGCGCTGAATCGCGGAGCTCAAAGCGAGTTCGGTGATCCCGAGACCTCGACTCGAATTTCTCAGTATGAAATGGCATTTCGGATGCAATCGAGTGTTCCAGAATTGACAAACATCGATTCGGAAACAGCGGAAACTCTTGAGATGTACGGCCCTGCCGTTCGAGACCCAGGCTCCTTCGCTCATAGCGCCCTGTTGGCAAGAAAGTTAGTTGAGCGGGGTGTTAGGGTCGTGCAACTATTGCATAGAGGATGGGATCAGCACGGAGATCTCCCACGTCAGATCGGGAATCAGTGTAAGCAAACAGACCAACCGATCGCTGCACTTCTTAAAGATTTGAAACGCCGTGGACTGCTCAACGATACCTTGGTCGTTTGGGGGGGCGAATTCGGTCGAACCGTTTACAGCCAAGGTGGGCTCTCAAAAGATAACTATGGTCGCGACCACCATCCAAGGAATTTCTGTATGTGGATGGCCGGCGGCGGTATAAAGGGTGGTATCAGTTACGGTGAGACCGATGACTTCAGCTACAATATCGTGAAAGACCCAGTCAATATCAACGACATCAATGCGACGATCTTGCACTGTATGGGAATCGACCACGAACGTTTTGCTTACAAATTCCAAGGGCTTGATCAGCGGCTTACCGGTGTCGAGAAGCAACGGGTCGTCACGGAGCTGCTTGCTTGATCATTCGATACATAGTTACCTTTCTCGTTCAGGGGTTTTTTTGAAAAGGATGCGTACACGCCATGTTTCCATCTCAATCGCCAAAAAATGTCAAACTCAGACGTCCGTCTGGATCTTCGGTTGTGGTTCTGTTAAGCCTGCTCGCTGGGTGTTCAGAAGCCACCAAAGAGCCAGTCGTTAAGTATGAAGGGTCAATGCCGCAGAAAACGATCGAGTCGAAATCCAACCAATCTGGAACTGGCGATTTCGGCTCTGGTAACGAAAGTAAAATAGTCGTTACTCCAGACGGAAGGATTCGAAACGTCTCACCAGAAGAGCAGCGCAGAAGTCCGCCGCCGGGATCGACCACCAGCAAGCGGACAAGTTTGTCCGATAATACCGACGGTGGCAAAGAGACAATCTGGCTTGGGAATGTTCCTGATCATCTTGCGGTGCCTTGGACGAAACCACAGGACCTCGTACTCGACAGTACCTTTCCATCCAAGGATAACACGTTTGCTACCGGAAACTTCTGTTTCGCGGATGGTTCCGTGCGATACATCCAAATCGATGATGGGATCGATGCTGATGCATTTCGCGCTCTGTTCACGATCGCCGGGAATGACCAAGGTGCATTCGGGAGACTCTACCCCAAGGGAGGGCCTAGCGGATCGTCTGGGCAAAGTAATCCAGGGCCTCTTGATCGGGTCGCCCAAAGCAAAGCTCGCATGGCTTCGGGAAATAACATGCGAATGATAGGTCTTGCTCTGACGAACTACGCGTTCGGTTACAAAAAACTTCCAGCCGCCGAAGGTTACGGGCCTGATGGAAAACCATGGGTTTCTTGGCGAATTACTATTCTCCCTTTTTTACCCGGAGATACCAGTCAGCTCCTCAAAAGATACGATTTCAGTGTGCCTTGGGATCACCCGAACAATGAGTTCGTCCTAAAAAACATGCCCGATGTATTCCGCGACACATCGAACCCCAAAGCTGATCCAACAAAAACACGTGTGATGTTGATGACCGGGGCCGGGACGGCTTTCCCCATCGACTAATCGAATCGCTAGACTGGTCAGTGGTCTACAATGGGGAGTGCATGACGACTGTTTCGTTAGCGAGTTTCCTGTTGTACCCACTGATCGTTGCATATGAATCGCAAAAAGATGCTTTATTTAGGGATGATCGTTTTGTTCGGGAGCTTGGGGATTTTTTCCTGGAATCTCGTCGCTCGAGCGGGATACGAAACGGCGGAATACAAAGTGCTCGAATCCGATGGGAAGTTCGAGGTTCGCGAGTACCCGGACCTGATGCTCGTATCGACCACAACCAATCTCGAATCCCAAGGTAGAGATGGTAGTTTCATGAAGCTCTTCCGTTACATCAGCGGTGCAAATGAAAACAAACAGAAGATCTCGATGACCACCCCGGTCTTCATGGGAAATGACTCGGAGTCGACCGTGCAGATGGGATTCGTCATGCCCAAAGATGTAGCGGAAGCTGGCGTACCAAAGCCCACAGGGGAGCAAGTCGACTTGCGCAAACGACCTGGTGGCCGATTTGCCGTACTTCGATTCGCTGGGCAGTTAAGTGAGAAATCATCCAAAGAAGCGGAATCAAAGTTGCGAGAATGGATGAAATCAAAGGGGCTCTCAGCAGAGGATTCCAGTGAGAGGACTAGTGTTGAGACCGCCGGCTACGATCCTCCGTTTACTCCCGGTCCGCT
>CAIJIZ010000002.1 GCA_903820735.1 uncultured Pirellula sp. | reverse complement strand
CAACTTGTCGCGAATCTGTAGCTGTTCTGCTTTGCGCAACAAATCATCGATCCCTGCTAGAAATTCCGGGATAAGTTTCATCTGATCGGTATCGTTGTTATTGTGGCTATCGAACTGACCGATCGACATATTGGCGGAAATGCATACGCCCGCTTTAAAAGCTGCTAGCGCAATATCGTTCTGTTGCGAGAGTCGCTCCTTGGCTTGCTCTTTCGGAAGGTATGGCACCACGCGTTCGAGAGCTTTGGAATTCGCTTGAGCCGCATACAGCATGCTCTGACTCCGCTCGACCCGAGGCAGCCGAGTTTCCGAAATGCGCGCTTCAAACTGTTTTTCCAATGCACGTTCGATACGATCAGAAACAAACGCATCCTGATAGGGATGAGTGCCACCTTCGACGGAGTCCGCTCTGGCTAATAACCGAAGCGATTGCAAATAAGGTACACGAGACATCGGCACAAGATTGCCGGTGGCGGAGTAGTTTCCAAACGTAAGAAATGCCAGCGGGGCTTCGGCCCCATAGCAAGCCGCAACAAGTGCCGGAAACGTCGGATATGCGAGGCTATCGAGTTTCCCGGTCGCCATATACCGTGCGCAGGGTGTGTGATTGTTTACCGATAAATCAAGGCCATTGAAAACTCGCAGCTCCGAACCGTACTTCGCAAAGAAGTCTTCATTGCTCATCCCACCCGATATATGTTTGGCAATCGGTGCAATACGATGATTACCAACTGTGAGTATATCCCCTTCCTGATACAGCCGGTTGATTCCATCGACCCCCTTAGGGTCCATCAAGTACGTGGTGTCCCACCCCCCGGATGCATTATAGACCACATAATACGGACCAGGATAACCGGCGTCGTCCGAAGACGATTCCTTTGCACCTAACATTGATTGCCAGTGAATCGGCGCAGCAAAACCAAGTCCAGCAAGCCCACAGCGTTTCAAGAATGTTCGACGTGACATGTTGCAGATTGCTCGCAGGGGGTAGTTACTCGTATAGGAAGGCATGTTGGCGTAGAAGGTAAGTTACAACACCGCGCCATGCACGAACGGTGTAGTGGGGATCTTCTACTCTAAAATCTTCACGTCCACCGCAAAAATAAGTCTCACGCGGTTCGAAGCTCGGCAAAGCCTTCGCATCGTGAAGGATACCGTTGAAGAGTTCGAAGACTTGATCGACCTCGAGATGATTCACCGCAAGTCGCTTGCCCAAGATTCTCTCTTGCAATTGAACGATCGTCTCACGAATTTTCTGGTCCGACATATCATCGCCAGGAACGACTGATGGCTCGATGCCAGAAAAGAGTCTTCGCTCAGCTGCAGGACGATGAAAATCAAGCCCCACGTTTAAACATGCGACATCGTTCGCCATGATACGTTGGATTGCTCCCATCGCACCGCTCGGGTCGGCATTGCGTTCTGTGACGGTGATGGAATCGATACCACCGTAAAGAATTTCATAGGCTTCTTCAAGCCGCCCCCAAGGCTTGCCAAAGATCGCGTTAAGTTTGCGTTCCATCTGCTCGGGGGTAATCAACCGAACAACCCCCACATCGTCGAGCTCCGCCTGCCGCTCGGGATGCTCGATGGCAGAAGCGACCGAGTCGGCTCGGTAAAACTCCGTCGCTACAATTGCCTTGAACGCTTCCTTGAGATTAAAGCCGGAGTCTTTTAATCGTCCAGCTACCGCTTGGATCATTTTCCGTTGTTCGAGATAGGCTCTGCGTTTTCCTGCAAAACTTGGATCATCGATATCCTCTGGTGGCTGAAGGACTTTACGTCCGACCAGGATGAAATAGACATGTTCGACCATCGCGATTGGAAAGCGGTCATCTCTGATGGTGCGTTCTGCAAGCCATTGCGTTGCTCGCCATCGTTCTTCGTCAGGAAGAGGTTCTCCCTCAAAGCCCGACGCGAACATATCCTTGTACCATCCTTCTTTGCGAGGGCCTAGTTCTCCTTGAAAGTTGAAGTCCTGAAAGATTCCAGCGACAGGATCGATGGTCTTGTGACAAACGACGCAGTCGGCTGCTTGCATCGTCGGGATTTCAAACTTAGCGGCAACGGCCGAAGCGTCCGTAGATCGAGGTGCAAGCTGCATGATGTCGACACCCAAAAAGTGCTGATAGAACATCCGAGCACGCAGCCGATTTCGGTTCGTCTCTGTCGATGGGTAGCGTCGCAAGTAATGAAACATGCTCAAGAAACCTGCGTGCGGATACAAGCCGGTTTTCGATTCTTGCACCTTGCCATCGCGTCCTCGCAGAGCGTGCAATTGAGCCGGAATGTATTCGAAGGGATCCTCGTTGTTTTTAAACTGATCTTTGATTTCATCGTAGATACCGTAGCCTCGCGCAGTGTAGGGGCTGACCATGATGTAGTCGGCAGTCACAAGCTCCGTGAAAGGCTTTTCGTTCCTTACTATAAAGGCAATCAGTTCCAACGGCTCGCGCAGCAAAGCGTCACGATAAACGGCAGCTAGCTTCCAGCCAGCCCGCTCTCGCTGATCTTCGGGCAAGTGACTAAAGTCATGGGTCTGATACCACAACCGGGTCTTTTCAAAGTGATCGTACGACAATAGCGTCTCAGCGTTATCTTCGATTCCGACGGTCAGGAATATATCGTTGAAACCTTCTTTCAATCGTACATAGAACGCTTCTTCTTTCAGAAGGGCATCTAAGATCAAATCGATTGCCTCCAGATCACTGTGTTTTATAGTTTGCCGTTGTTCCACAGCTTGCAGTTCTTCTGGCGACGGCAGTCGACCTGCCAGTGAGAGTGTGACACGTCGCAATAGCTGGGACGGTTCGAGCATGGTCACACCATCGAAAAACGAAGTTTGTTCGAAAGGGGGTGTCGCTATTTGCGGCTTCTGCTCGGCCGATGCAGCGAGGGTCTGCAGAACGAACTGTTCTAGAATTCTCAAGCCCGTCGACTCAGGCTTGAGGACTTGGCCTCCACCGTGCTCTAAGCCACCAACAACTTTCTGGAGCAAGACAGACTGCCCGTTGGATTGCTTGGTTGCTATGGAGCGAAAGGCATCCTGATTTCGGGCGAGTGTTGAACGATCGTACAGACCGTTTACTCCTTTATCGAGAATAAATTCGCTTGCGTTTGCTTCGCCCTGTTGGGTGTGACAACGGACGCAAGTCCGTTCGCCGATCTTTGCCCAAACCTCGGCTTCGAAATCAAAGCTGTTCGGAGAATGCGATGAAGATGAAGCAGTTGATTCGGGTAGGGAATTGATCGACTGTCCGAGCGTGGAAGGAACGGTGATAGCAAGGCAAATGATGCAGCTTACGAGCCAGTGTTGAGCTGTATGGGTCCACAGGCCTCTGCAGTGGGTGCTCACCTCGTTGAGGGGAATCGCGATGCGAACCAATCGTTCCATGACCTTTTCCATTGAAAACAAAAGCCTTTTGCTGAGGGCTTCATTGAAATACTTGATTACAACCATTTCCAGTCTCCTGGTACGGATTATATCTCGCAAAGGGTTCGCCCGCATTGATTTTGCACGTAGGGTCGAGTACGAGTACCATTTCATTGGGTACGAGTACGATAAAAACCACAAGCTTTTATCCATACCCACCATGATTTCTGAATGACCAAGAATCAATCATACCAACAGAAACCGACACTTATGAATTTTGACGGAACACCCACCAACGCACTACCGCCGAGAGATGCGCACAAACAAGGTTTACATCGCACCATGACACTTGGCGGAGTCTATGCCACTCGAAACTACACGATCAAGCACCTGCAGAGCTTGAAAGGTAAGACCGTACTAACGGAAACCATGCCTTTTACGATAAGCGAAGCGATTGCGGCAGAGGAAGCCGGGATTGATACGTTTAAGGTCAAGTTTGATCCAGGCAACCCGGCAAGTGCCATAGCGATCCGGAAAGCAGCTCCGCATACGTTCATGACGTTTTGTATCGGTCTGACAAAAATCGCCACGGCGGCCGAAGCTGTCCGTGCAGGTTACGACGCCATGGAGATCGGTGCCGATGGGATCATGTGCCAATGGGGCCCTGAATTCATCGAGGCTTGCGCTAAAGCTGGAATACCGGTCGAAGCTCACGCGGGGCTCGTACCTCGCTTGAGCACCTGGACGGGCGGACTCAAGGCGGTGGGAAAGACCCTTGAAGAGGCACTGTGGATCTACCGACAGATTCAATCGTTTGAAAACGCTGGGGCTTGGGCTGTTGAAATCGAAGTCATACCGGCGGACTTACTCTCACAACTCTCCCGTCGTACGCGATTGGTCACATCGTCTATTGGGGCAGGTAGTGGTGGCGACATACAATTCATGTTTGCCGAGGACATCTTAGGCAATCACGCACCTCCTTATCCACGCCATACCAAACAGTATCGGGATCTGTACAAGATGGAGCAAGCGATACAGGCTGAGCGTGTTGGCGGGTTTCGGGACTTTATCGCAGATGTCAAGAGTGGTGTATTTCCAGGTCCCGAGCATGTCGTCAAAGCACCTGCGGGTTTGATCGACGAGTTTCTCGCATCCGTCGATCAGCAGTAGGGGTAACGGCAATCCGATTTCGAAAATTCCAGATCCCCTTGTAACAAGGAGCTAGACTGTGCAAGCAGCATTATCCGTTTTGGGCAGGATTAGTATTGCGACGATTTTTTTGATGAGTGCGGTCGGCAACAAAATTCCTAAATTCAATGATGTCGTCAGCTATATGGCATCCGAAGGGGTGCCTCTACCGCAGTTCGCCTTGGTCGGGGCGATCGTCTTTCTCGTCGCCGGTAGTTTATCGGTGATTACAGGATTCAAGACCCGGTACGGTGCAGCGATGCTCTTCGTCTTTCTTGTGCTTGCAACTTATTTCTTCCACGACTTTTGGAATTTCCGGGGGCAAGAGCAACAGTTGCAGATGATTCAGTTCATGAAGAACCT
>CAIJIZ010000001.1 GCA_903820735.1 uncultured Pirellula sp. | reverse complement strand
TAGGGCAGGAGTTAGAGTGATTGCACCATTTGGGTCCGATTCCCATTTGGTTCGGTCGGTTACATCGATTCGAGTGCCATTTTGCAGGGATACGAAAGTTCTCAGGTGAAAGACCGAGTGGGTGTTGGCCGGAGACTTGTTCGCACGCGAATCGTTGGCCGATGATTTGGTAGTCGGCGGTTCGATTTCGATAGGGAGCGATTCGATAGGGAGCGATTCGATAGACAGTGAAGTGATATTTGCGGGGGCACCTCGCTGGGCACCTTGGGAGATCCAGCGTTCGAGCAATTGAGCTTGGGGGCTTTGCGGTTCGAACAGTTCAGATCCTTCGTGCGCGATGCGTCCGGTGGGTTTGGCGATGAGGAGGCTATCGGTGGGAGATTCGAAGTTGATTCGGCGGGATTGGTGTTCGATAACGATTTGTTGGAAGTCTGCCGATGGGTTTGATCCCCAGAGGGAGAGAAAGAAGTTCCCTCGGCCGGCGGCGGCTCCGTGGCAAGCCCCGCTGTTGCAACCGGCTTGGGTCAGAACCGGGAGGACTTCGAGTTCGAAAGAAACGTCGGGTGATTGAGCTTGGGCTGTGGCTAGCAGCGACATAACTGTGAAGGCGAAGCTCACGAGAATGTAGCGATTGTTACCTGAGGCGAAGGCGCACTGTGTGTGAGCGCAGAGAGAGTGGTTCAAGGTTACCGAGTGGGTTGACCATATTTCTCGGACCATATCTTTAAGATTTCTTGAGCGCGAGGGGTGCCGTAGTTTTCTAAGCTGCCGCTTGAGACGATCGTACGAGCGATGCGACCGATTTCCTTTTTGATTGCTGGCGACTGCGCGATGGCTTGTTCGATGCTGATGGCCGCTTCGTCGACTTGGGCTTCTGATGCATCTTTTTGGATCAGGGGGCGAACCAGTGCGCGGAGTGCGTCAGCATCGACAGTGTTGTCCGGTTTGTTGTTTGCAGGATTGCGAGCCATTGCTGGTTCGGTGATCAAGTCGCTGATTTTTGGCTCCGGTCCACCGATGTGTTCGATGATGGCGCGGATGACTTTAGGCAAGTCGGCTTGGAGGCTCGGTTGAACGAGAGCGAAGTTCGCCGTTACTTTTTTGTCTTTGGCGATGAGGATTGTCAGTTGAACATTTCGGTTCAAGCCGAGTGTGCCTGGTCCTTCGCGGCCATCGGGTGAAACGCCGGTTGGAACATCAGGGGTAAGGGCGTGTTGGATACGTTTCAGGTTCGCTTGAGCGCCCGAAGTGTCATCACCGAGGAAGATCACCGCTGTGTTGAGATTATCTTTGGAGCGTGAGTGAGCGTATTTGGTGAGCACGCGTGTCATGGCGACCGATTGGCGATTCACGTCGTGGACGAAGACTAACAGGAGCGGGTTGTTTTGAGCATGTTCGACGGGGTCGAGAGGTTTTGGCGAAGCGTCGTTCGATTTTTCGGAGTTGGATTCCGAGGGGTGAGCGAACGAGACTAGGAATGAAAATGCGGGGAGTGGTTCACCGGGTTGTGGACCGGAGAAGGGATCTGCGATTGCTGGTGGGGTATCGGTTTGAGGGGGCTTTTGAGAATTGGGGGGGGGCGTGGGGCTTGCGGGATCTTGTGCTACGGCGGGTTTCAGTGATAGAAGAGCGAGCAGCAGCGAGGCTAGCAGGTGAAGGGATCGCATGGGGTTGTAGCCGTAATCGATTGGGTTGAGTGGGGCATTCGGGTTATTTTAGTTTGGAGATCGCTTCAAGTGTGCGATCAATTTCCTCTTTTGTATTGTAGTGCATACAACCTAGTCGAACCATTCCTTGCGGTTCCGTCTTGAGAGCGGAGGAGAGAGGTAGGGCGTAGTAGTTTCCGTGCCAAGCGCAGATGGCTTGGTCAGCAAGTTTTTGGGCGACGCTTGCGGAGTCGAGTCCTTGGACGACGAAGGCTAGGGTCGGAGCGCGGCGCGAGGTTTCTTGAGGGTTTACGATTCCGTAAAGTTTGACGTGAGGGATGCGATTGAGGCCTTCTAGGAGTTGAGCGATTCGTTCGGATTCGGAGTGTTGGATCCAGTTGAATGCGTTGTCGAGGCGTTGCGAGCGGGTGGGGGCGTTTAGGGGATCGAGGGAAGCGATGTAGTCGATTGCGGCAGTCAGTCCTGCGATGCAAGGATGATTTTGAGTGCCGGTCATCCAGCGTCCTGGGATCGAGTCTGGGGAGGGGCGAAGTTTGTAGGGGCAGATTTCTTGCATCCGGTTCGGTTTGCCGTAGAGGATTCCAATGTGTGGCCCGAAGAATTTGTAACCCGAGCAGACCAAGAAATCGCAGTCCCAAGCTTGGACATCTATGCGTCGGTGAGGTGCGTAGTGAACAGCATCGACGAAGAGTTCTGCGCCGGCCTGGTGAGTCCACTGGGCGATGGTAGGTATATCGGTCAGGGAGCCAACGGCATTGGAGGCGGCGGTGAGGGCAACGAGTTTGGTTTTATCCGATAGGAGCGACTTGAGTGAGTCAAGATTTAGGGTCGCGTCTTCGGGGTGAATATCGATCACTTTGACTGTAGCCCCGGCGTCTTTTGCGGCGAGGATCCATGGGGTGTAGTTCGCATCGTGATCGAGGTTAGATACGAGGACTTCGTCCCCTGGTTTCCAGGTTTTGGCGAGAGCGCGTGAGAAGGCGAGAGTAAGGGTCGTCATGTTCGGGCCGAACGCGATCGACTTCGGTTCAGGCGTTTGCAATAGATCAGCCGCGGCCTCATGGGCTTGGTCCATGATCTGATCGACTTCGTTGCTCGTAATGAATTTCCCGGCTCGGTTTGCGCTGTGGTGGATGAAGCAATCGCGGACTCGGTCGGCGACGCACTGGGGGACTTGGGTACCTGCTGGTCCGTCGAGATAGATAAGTGGCAAGCCGTTATGTGTGCGGGCAAGCGACGGGAATTGATCGCGGATGGCTTGGAGGGATACAGGTGGGAGATTCATGCCGTTGAGATAGTTGCGGAAGGAAATGGTGTTTAGGTTTCGGGGCCGACGCTGACGCTTACGCGGGTACGGGCGGAGAGTTGTTCGAAGGCGTGTTGGACTTGGTCGAGGGTCACATTTCGGTAGTGGTCGCTTGCGGGGCCAACCGGTTCGTAGGTGTGTCGGATGGTCCAAGCGTTTCCGACGGAGAAGAGGCGGTTGGAGGGTCGTTCGGAGGCGAGGATTAGTCCAGCGCAGATTTTGTTCTTTGCTAGTTCAAGTTCTTTTTCGTCGATTGGAGAATTCTTTGCGTCGGCGAGGATTTTTTGAAGGATACCCCAGTTTTCGATTTGTTGGTCTGGGGCGCAGGCGAGGTAGGCACCGAAGATTCCGCAGTCTTGGAATTCCGAGGTGAAGCAGACAGCCGTATCGGCAAGTCCGTTATCGACGAGTTCCCAGAACAATCGGCTACCGGAGTCATCACCGAGGATGGTAGCCAAGACGCGTGAGACGTATCGATTCTCGTCGAGGTATCCGGGTCCGGGTGCGTATTCGATCGTGTATTGTTGAGTGGCAGGAGGGTGGATGAGTTGGATTTGTTTGGAGGATGGTTTGGGGAGTGAGAGGATTCGTTTCGATGAGGAAGGACTCCAGTGCTCGGTGAGTCTTTGGGCATCGCGGATGAGTTGATCGAAATCGACGGCGCCGGTGGCGACGAGGCACAAGTTGTTCGGTGCGTAACGCGCTGCGTGGTATTCGCGCATGGCTTGGGCAGAGAGGTCCGTAACCGATTCTTTGGTACCGAGGACGCGTGTAGCGAGGGGATGGCTTCCGAAGAATTCTTCGGAGAGTCGTTCCATTGCACCGTAGGGTGGTTGGTCGTCGTACATCGCTATTTCCTCGAGGATGACTTGTTTTTCGGTGACGAAGTCATCTTCGCGGAGGGTAGGCCGCATCATATCGGAGAGGAGATCGAGGGCGTGAAGTTGGTTCTCGGGGAGGATGCTGATGTAGTAGACGGTTTGTTCTTCGCTGGTGTAAGCGTTGGATTGGGAGCCGAGTTCATCGAGTTCGCGGTTGACATCGACGGAGGAACGTCGCTGGGTCCCTTTGAACATCATGTGTTCGAGGAAGTGGCTAACGCCGGCGATATCGGGAGTTTCATCACGGGAGCCAGTTTTTACGAAGTATCCGAGAGAGAGGCTGAAGGCTTCCGGATTGACTTCGGCGATGATTTCCAAGCCGTTATCGAGGGTGTGGTTAAGGAAGTGCAAGTTCGATGAGTTGTGTTTCGATGAGTTAGGCATTGGAGGCTTCGTTGAATTCGAGAGGAGAGGGGCCGATGGTGACGAGCGTCCAGTTCGACGGAGGTGTTTGTTGAAAGTGATCGAGGAGCGATTCGCAGGTGAGCTGCTCGATTTCAGCGAGGACTTCTGCGCGGCTTGGGATGCGTCCGAGGTGGATCCAATCGTAAGCGATCTGGGAGCTTCTCGCGTTGCTGCTTTCTTGTTCCATGACTAAGGAAGTTCTGACTCGTGACTTGAGTCGCGAGAGTTCATCGGGTGCGATACCATCGGAGATCGATCGGATGGTTTGCAGGGTTACATCGAGTGTTTCTTGTGCCCGTGCGGAGGTGGTACCGGCGTAGCACAGGACGCTACCGCAATTCTTCAAGGAGTGTGACGAAGCGGAGATCGCGTAGACGAGTCCACGTTTTTCGCGGACTTCGGTAAAGAGCCTTGAGCTCATTCCATCGCTGAGGATTCCGACGACTCCACGGCTTCGGTAGTAATCGGGGTGCGAGTAGGGAACGGAGTTATAAGCCAGAGCGATGTGGGTTTGTTGGCTATCGTGTTGGATGTGTGTTTTTGCCGAGATCGATTCGACTGGGCCGGGTTCGGCGCAAGCGTGTCCGCTCCAGGATGCGAGAAGTTTCTCAGCTTGTTTGACCCATTCATCCCAATCGAAGTTTCCGGCGATGGAAAGTACTGCACCTTCGGGTCGCGTATTTCGGTCGTGGAATTCAAGGCAATCGCGATGTGTGATCGCTTCGATGCCCTCTTGGGTTCCGAGAGCGGATCGGCCGAAGGGTTCGCCGTAGCGAAGATGTTTAAGTTCTTTGAAGCATTTTTGGGCGGGGTCATCTTCGATAGAAGCGAGTTCGAGGAGGGCAGATTGTCGGACTTCTTCGAGTTCATCTTCGGGGAAGTGAGGTTCTCGGAGGATAGCTACCGCGACTTCGAGGGTCGGGTATAGGACGCGGGCCATGCAGGCCATCGAGACGTTTGTGTGGAAGGTCGACACGGAGCTTGAGCGTTCCGCCCCGAGGTAATCGAGTCGTTCGACCACATCGCGGCTTGAGAAGGGGCCTGCCCCGCGTTGGGCGAGTTCGAGGGTCATCCCGGCCAGGCCTGGGAGGTGGCTAGGTTCGCGACAAGTTCCGCTTGGGAACATGAGGGTAAAGGCGGCGGATTCGAGCCAGGGCATCCGTTCGCCGAGGAGAGTCAGGCCGTTGGGAAGTTTGTGATGGAAGACCGATTGCTGCACGCGACGGGGTCCTTGGAGGATCATGGTGGTGGAACAGAGCTAGAAAACCGTTGCAGATTGTAGCAAACGGCGAGCGAAGGTGGAGTTGGAATCGGAAATGCGGGGCGAAGGGGTAGCCTTGCGGGTCACTGGTGCGAACACTTACCAGAGAAAGGAGGGGCTCGGTCGAGAGACGCCCTGGCGCAGTTCACCCAAGTGTTAAATTGGGTAATCGTTCTGGAAAAGGTTTCCCGGGACGGTTATTCTGTGGAACGGTCGAAGGGATGATTTCGATGGAGCTCAGTGGCAAATCGAAATGAAATCAACATCGCGTGGCCTACCAATTGAGAATAGAAAGTTTGTAATGGATTCATCCAAGGGGCTCGATGAGCTGCTTCGAGAGTGGAAATTTGATCCGCATGCGCTTTCGGTTCGGCTGGTCAAGGGAGCCGACGGGCGTGACGTGATTCAGATGCGGGTTGATTTGGGCATTTTGCAGATGGAGACGCAAGGGCGACCTGACGGAGAGCAGGTCGAGGGCTACGCGACTTTTCTGGATCGGATTTTGGAGTTGGAGAAGCAGGATCCGGATTTCGTCATGGATGACGATCAGTGTTTTGAAGCTGATCGGGAATTTGTGCAATTCTATCACCGGCGGATTTCGTGGTTGCGATTGCAGCATTACCACCGGGCGGTTGAAGATGCCGAGCACACAATAAGCTTGATGGATTTGTGTCGTGACCACTCGCCCGATGACGAATGGACGATGAGTCATGAGCAGTATCGTCCATTTGTGATGTTTCATCGCACTCAAGCTTCGGCTTTAGCGGCTTTGGACGAAGTCGATGCGGAGAAAGCGATTTTGGCTCTGGATAAGGGGCTTGAAGAAATCCGCGTAGTATTTGTCGAGCACGAAGCTGAGGAAGAGTTTGACGACGATGAGATGGTGGTGCAATTGATGCGGATGAGGGATTCACTGCGCGAGGAGTATCACTTGGGCCCATCGCTGCAAGAGCAGTTGACCGAAGCGGTCAAGAGCGAGCAGTATGAGCTTGCGGCCCAGCTGCGCGATGAACTTGCCCGTCGCGAAGCTCGGTAGTGAGCTTGCCCGTCGCGAAGCTCGGTAGTGAGCTTGCCGGTTAAGTCGAGGGGGCCGAGCCATCGCGTTGCATGGTGACTTCGATGGCAGCCAGGAGCGCTTTGGCTTTGTTGACCGTTTCTTGGTATTCGCTTTGGGGGATGCTATCGGCGACGAGTCCTGCACCAGCTTGGATGTAGACCACGTTGTCACGGATGACGATGGTTCTCAGGGTGATGCAGGTGTCCATGTTTCCTCGGTAGTCGAAGTATCCTACAGCGCCGGCGTATGGGCCGCGTTTGGTCGGTTCGAGTTCATCGATGATTTCCATGGCGCGGACTTTTGGGGCGCCGCTGACGGTACCGGCTGGCAAGCACGATCGGAAGGCGTCCATGGCATTGAGGTCTTTTCGCAAGATGCCTTGGACGTTCGACGAGATATGCATAACGTGCGAGTAGTTTTCGACGACCATCAGGTCGGTAAGTCGTACGGAGCCGAATTCGGCGACGCGGCCGACATCATTTCGCCCGAGATCGACGAGCATGACGTGTTCCGCGCGTTCCTTGGGATCGGCGAGCAGATCGGCAGCGAGCGCAGCGTCTTCTTCGGGGGATTTGCCGCGTGGGCGGGTACCGGCTAAGGGGCGTACGGTGACGGTGCGGTCGAAGACTCGTGCCATGACTTCAGGGCTACTTCCGACCAACGTGCATTCCGGGGTGCGAAGCAAGAACATGAAGGGGCTTGGGTTGATCACGCGAAGGGATCGGTAGATTTCGATCGGATCGCTTGAGCAAGGTATTTCGAAGCGTTGTGATAAGACGACTTGAAATATATCCCCTGCTTGGATGTATTCCCTGCATTTCATTACCGCTTGCTCGAACTTGTCCTGTGAGAAATTGGATTTCGGAGCGAGTGTAGGGGAGAGGGACAGTGGGATGTCGGCCAAGGAGTGTTGTGGGGGTGGTTGGTCGAGTTTATCGACGATGGTTTGGATCCAAGCGAGCGCTTCGCTGTATGCTTCTTGGGGCGATCGGTTTTTATCGGCTCGGGACAAGACGATCACGGAGATTGTTTTGTTGACATGATCGAAGACGACAAGTTGGTCATAAAACCCGAAGTCTAGATCGGGGAGTCGACGGTCATCGGTAGGAGGGTTGGGAAGGTTTTCGACATAGCGAACCACATCGTAGGCGGCGTAGCCGATGGCACCTCCGACGAATGGGGGGAGATCCGGGACGGGGGCGATGGAGTGTTGACCGACAGCGTTCGAAAGGTATTCCAGGGGATCATCGCATTGGAATTCACGGGAGGATTCTTCGCTGCTGTGGGTGACTTGATTCCCATAGGCGACGATTCGAGCGCGGGGGCCAACTGCGATGAAGGAATAGCGGCCAATTTTCTCCCCGCCGATCACACTTTCGAATAGTCCTGCGGAATCTTTGCCGGTGTCGAGCAAGCGGAAGGCGCTTACAGGGGTCAGGTGATCGCTCAGGAGTCGGCGATAGACGGGTACGATTTCGAACTGTTCGTAGTAGTCGAGGTACTGATCAAGATTTGGAAAAGCGTTCATTCCGGGTCAAATTGGTCGAGAGTTCTCGGTTTCGTCGGTCGGTAGGTCCCTTACGAGCGGAAAACGCTTATACTAACACTCGAAGAGCAAACCGCGAATTGGAAAAAGAATTTTTGCGATGAAGTGTCAGCACTGCGAGAAAATAGCCACCTTTCATATCACTGAGTTGACGGACCCAGAGGGTCCGAAGATGGTGCATTTGTGCGAGGATCACGCGAGGGAGTTTTTCGACGCTGGCGATTCGGTGCCGGCGACCAAGGCTTTGTCGGATCTGCTTTCCAAACAGTTGCAATTAGAGCAAGCGGTCAAGGAAATTGCGGCAATCGATAAAAAGAAGTGCCCGATGTGCGGCATCACTTTCTCGGAGTTTCGCAAGGGTGGTCGATTGGGATGTCCTTACGATTACGTGGTTTTCGAAGAAGATTTAGTTCCGTTGTTGCTCAACATCCATGGGTCGCACGAGCATACTGGGAAAGTCCCGGTTCATGGAGGTGGCAATCCCGAACGACAGTTTCGGCTCAAGCGGTTGCGTCAGGAGTTGCAACGGGCGGTCGAGACCGAGGATTACGAAAAGGCTGGGAAATTACGGGATCGGATTCGCGGGATCGAAGCCGGTGAGCTTGAGCTCGGAGGTGGTACCGACGCGGATTTGGTTGGCGAGTACGATGATTCGTATCAAGCTGCTCCTGGAAATCAGTCAAAACCGGGGAAATCCAAGGGTGGAAAGAAGTCCGGCGGGGGGAAGGGGTTCGGAGAATCGGCAGAGGACGATCTCGATGATGACGAGTTCCTTGATGACAGCTTGAATGACGAAGAGCTCGAGCAAGTGGACATGGATGATGAGGATCTCGACGATCTCGATGACGGAGACCTCGATGACGATGACCTCGATGACGGAGACCTCGATGACGATGACCTTGACGAAGATGATCTTGACGATGAAGACCTTGACGATGAAGACCTTGACGATGAAGGTCTCGATGACGAAGACCTTGATGATGTGCTTGGTGAAGACGAACTAGAGGATGAAGAGCTCAACAGCGATGAATTCGACGGCGATGACGATGACGGCGACGAAGATGAAGACGACGAAGATGAAGACGATCAAGACGATGATTTTCCTGGGGAAGATTATCGGGGTGGCAAAGGGGGCAAGCGTTGAAGCATTGGTAGTTAAGGGATGATCTTCAGGGGCCGATGGACGGGGCCGATGCACGGGGCCGATGCACGGGGCCGATGGGTTAGCAAGGACAATTATTTCAGATAGCGGCAGAGAGACAGCGAGCAACTGTGAAACTTGACGAATTAGCGAAGCGAACGGGAGAGTGGATGCGGGGCGAGGGTCCGGAATCGGACATTGTCATGAGCAGTCGTGTCCGCCTGGCAAGGAATCTTGCGGACTTTCCATTTATACGCAAATGCACATCGAAGGATCGGCAGTCGATTGCGACGATGGTCGAGCGGGCTTGGCAACGTCTGGAATGTGCGAGTGAGTCGGAGTATGTCGATGTGGCGAAGATCGGAGATCTCGATCGCCAGTTCTTGATGGAACGACAATTGATCAGCCATGAATTGATCGATGCGGAGGGGGCTCGTGGTGTGTTGTTAGACCGTCAGGAGCGTTACAGCATTATGGTCAACGAGGAAGATCATTTGCGATTGCAAGTCATGCGAAGCGGTTTGGATTTGGAAGAAGGCTGGGCCAAGATGACTCAGCTCGATGACATGTTGGAGCGAGAGTTAAAGTTCGCTTATACGAAGCGGTTCGGATACTTGACCGCTTGCCCCACGAATGTCGGAACGGGATTGCGATTGAGCGTGATGCTTCACTTGCCTGGCTTGGTGGCAACCAAGCAGATCGAGAAAGTGTTTCGGGCGATGAGCAAGATCAATGTTGTGGTGCGAGGATTGTTTGGAGAAGGCTCTCAGTTCATGGGAGACTTTTATCAGGTAAGCAATCAAACGACATTGGGGAAGACCGAGGGTGAGTTGATTCAAAAGGTCAAAGAGGTGGTCCCACGGCTTATTGAATACGAGCGCAAAGCAAGAGAGCATTTGCTTGCTGAGGACCGTGGCGAATTGAGTGATATGGTCGGACGAGCGGTCGGGATACTCAAGACGGCCAAGAAGATCAGCAGTGAAGAGACGATGCACTATTTGAGCAAAGTGCGACTTGGGGTGAACGTCGGGTTGATCGACGATGTTCAGATCGCGACTGTCAATCAGCTGTTCCTTCAGACTCAGCCGGCTCACTTGCAAAAGCTGCGTGGGCTGATGTCGAATGCAAGTGCTAGGAACACCGAGCGTGCGAACTACCTACATCAGTTCTTGAATCCCGCATAAGGGGTTGAGCTTGCCAAGTAGGCATCGATGAAGCTGCGTAGGGCTTCGATCAACTCCTCGGTTTGTTTGTCGTTTGAGTCGTTCCCAAATGCCTGTGTGTTCCGCGCGGGGAGTTTTTTATTTGCACTGTCTTGCGTGGCACTGTCTTGCGTGGCACTGTCTTGTGTAGCAGTATCTTGTGTAGCAGTATCTTGTGTAGCAGTATCTTG